>NZ_JBFRDK010000207.1:0-10136 GCF_052113545.1 Paenibacillus sp. TAF43_2 | reverse complement strand
GTGTACACTAAAAAACGAATTAAACTAATATCAATAATTTTAATCATCACTTTTTTTATGGGACTATTTAATAACTATGAGCGACAAACGGTTAATGCGAAAGCAGAAGAGAATCAATCGATTATAGCGCAAGACATGATGAAGCGCTTCTCAGTATCAGAGAGCTTTATTCAGGAGAATATAGATAATGGCTACAATTTAAATGAAATATACGCTGCTTTATATAAAGCTGAGTTAGAAGGGATTTCATTTGAACAAGCACTTTATCTGTTATTTTCTAAACTGGTGAATGAATCTCAAACTGCCACAGAGAGTGTCTATAATGGAGCAGCAGGTGATTCCACCCCGAAAATGATAATAATTGAAGCTGATAAATCAACGATTACAGGAAGTGTCTATAATCCTGATGTGACAGATAGTGTTTATGATTCTTCTTCGGTAACTGAAGGAGTTTATGGGAACAAAGGATATCAGTCAATGAGTATGGTCGAAACACCGCCAATATTAGAGACAGCTCCGGTGTACGATAAAACTAAATTAAGTGAAGCCCCATATAGTGTTGGAATTAATAATGAATCTATTTCGAGTTTATCAGGCAGCTTATCTATTCAAAATATAGATATGACATTACCAGGAAGAAATGGACTGTCATTTGCCTTAACGAGACAATATGACACAAATGATGCACAATACTATGATGAGAAATATGGCTCAGAGGTCTATGAATATGGAGACTATAAGTATTACGTCCAATATAACGCGATTAAAAAGAAAATATTATATCGGTACAAATTGAAGTACAATGAAAATAAATGGATTCAGCAAGACTATGATAAAAACGGAAGCATTGATTATAATACCATTCCGTTATCTACTGATGAAAAGTTGCGCGGTACTTATGAGACTAAAGCGGCAGCCCAAGCAGCAATGGTCTTACCACTAAGGTATTCTATTAATTCTGATCAGATTTACAAAGAAGAAATCAGAGAGTTAAGTAGTTTAACTACAATCCCTACTTATATTAATTATAATCAGTATGGATATAGTGGAGCACTTTACAAAACAGGAGATCCTTTTGTAACTTCCGGAAGCTATACTGCTGCAGATACAATAATAGGTCGAGACTCATGTATTGCGAAATTTCCCGGAAAATATAACTCTTCTAAAATTTGGCAATCTACCGAGCCTGGTGGTAGTTGTGGGACCTCTATGTTTTATGACAAGGATGGTTATGTAGGTAATCTTACAACCAAAGTTAATTCACTAACTAAAGATTGCCCGAATGGTAGTACGCCTGGTTGGATATGTACAAAAGAAATCACATCTTATTTTTCTGGTTCGGTTACAAAACCAGCTGTAGACAATCGGAAGTATTCGCAAAAATATAATGGATACCCGACTATGCCAGCTTACGTGAGTTCGACAAACTATGGACCTTGGGTAGCTGATGCTGTAACAGGAGGAAGAATGAGATATGCCTATGAAATCACTGGTTCTCAGTGGATTGATATTGAGGCATATGACGGACCAGTAGAAGGTGATCCAGTTCCGTTGATAACCCCTTTATATGAATATACAACTGCTAAGGATGAAGCTATTTCTATTAACGGAAGAGGAAATACCTTAGCGGGTACAGAGGACGGGTATTATTATTATTATGCCTCAAATCCCAATGCGGAGTTGAAGACTTTCCGAGTGGGAACATCGGCTGGAATTCGATACTTTAATGATACGAGTATGCCGCTCAATGAGAAGCTCTATCCAATTGGGAAAGGGTGGTCATGGAATCTACCGCACGTGCAGTCGGAGCAAGATAAACTCTACGTCATTATGGGAAATGGCGGGAAATATGAGGTAGAAGGTACCAATCTGAAA
The DNA here is from genome assembly GCF_052113545.1 of Paenibacillus sp. TAF43_2. Taxonomy (NCBI): domain Bacteria; kingdom Bacillati; phylum Bacillota; class Bacilli; order Caryophanales; family Paenibacillaceae; genus Paenibacillus; species Paenibacillus sp. TAF43_2. Next base: position 8,261 of record NZ_JBFRDK010000207.1, on the reverse strand, counting down.
GGATCTGACTGGTTAGGCACGAGCTTGACATTGGATACTACGGTCAAGGTAAATGGAATAAGTTCAAAATACGTCTTGACTCCAATTGATGGTAGTATTAAGCAATATTTTGATCAGGAAGGTCGTATTATCCAAATCTCCGATGCGTATAACAACACGATTGAATTTAAATATGCCCTTGAGAACTCAACTTATAATGGTAGGAAGTTGTTAAGTCAAGTTAAGGATGCAATTGGCAATACCATTGATATTACCTATTCATCTACTGAAGTGAAGATTCAAAAAGGAAACGAAATTGTAACCTATACAAAGAAATTAGAAGGGAATATGGAACTGCTTGAGTATGTCGTAGATGCTGAAAATAGAAGAACAGATTATAAGTATGAATTGGGAGAGGCAAAGTTTAACTTGATGAATGCCTATCCGGAACGTGCGAAATCAAATCCTTATGTATTGCTGAAAAATATTAAGCATCCTACTGGGATGAAAACGGAGTATGTATATGAAGCTGCACCTGTCAAACGCTATTCAGGTGTGGATGTCATGAATGAGGCTTACCGAATTTCTTCTCGCGTAGATCGATTATATTATGAAAATGGGACGGAAAAGCAGTTCAATTGGAGATCTATGTCTTATAACAATACGGATGTTGGTCAGTCCTATGGTCAAGATTTTACATTTTCTACAACATTAAATAACGGACTAACAAATGTGACCACACAGTATAAAAAAGACTTTATTAATGATCAAACACCAATGCAGGTTTATCTCGAACAACAAAAGGAGTCGGCAGATGGCTTTGATAAAGTAGCTAACCATGCCTATACAAAGGTTGTCGGGTCTAGAGCTTACCCCGTGTCGACTCCAACAAGCACCACATTAAGCGACAATAAGACAGGCGATATCCTAACCACGAGTACAGAATATGATGATTACGGAAACACGCTCGTTGCCACTGATGTGAAAGGGGCTACAGTAAGCTATACGTACGATTCTGTGAAAAAATGGGTGGTTTCAGAAACTGCACTCGTAGACGCCGGAATCTATCATTATACCCTTTACGAGCGTAATGCGAAGGGAGATATAACTGGCATCACTGTAAGAAAAAACAATGCTTCCGGTGAAATTTTACAGCAACTGAATTTTACTGATTTCGATAGCTATGGAAACAGTACGAAAATGTCCATTGCCAATGGAGCTAAAAGCGTTCAGAAAATCACGGAGTACAGTGGCTCTTATTCACATGCATTCCCAACGAGTCAACAAGTTACGATTACAGATGCCGATCACGTTTCATCAACTATAAAGACTAGGGCTGAATATAATAGCTCGACTGGACGTATTACCGCCTCTATTGAAGGAAAGGACAAATCAGTTGGAGGTACCGAGTTACGAACGGAATATCAGTTTGACCTGCTCGGACGAGTGGAGTTGGTAAAACATCCTGATAATCAAACGCTTGCTGCAGCGTATGATGATACACAAAATACAGTAACGGTGACGGATGAGATGGGATACCAGACCGAGACTCGTTATAATGGATTGGGTTGGAAAGAAGAAGAAGGGATAATTGTAGCAGGCAATTTTCAAGTGAAAAATAGACTCTTATATGATGCATTTGGTCGTGTAGCTGAATCCCAGGATGCATTGGGCAATCGAACTCAAATGCAATACGATAACGAAAGCCGAATAGTAAAGACCACTGGAGAAGATGGAACAGAATCTACTGTTTCATATGATGATGCGCAACGTAAAATAACCAAAATGGATCCTATGGGTTTTACACAAGTAGAATCCTTTAATAAATATAACCAACTAATGACGCTGCAGGAAATGTCGCAATTAGGTGGTGAGCTTCGGTACATATCTCGTAATGTCTATCATCCGGTTAGTGGACAATTGATCCAACAAACGAATGCAAACAATGAGACGACAACATGGTCGTACGATACGGTAGGGCAGTTGAAGTCAGTCACGAATGCACAATTGGAAACAACAAGCTACAACTATGATTTACTAGGTAATCTTGTGAAAACGACATTTCCAGATGGGAAATTTCAAACGAAAGAATATGATGAGCTAGGCAGATTAATTCGTTCAAAAGATCCCTTGTTAAAAGAGAATACATTTTATTATGATGCGAATGGGAATCGTATTAAGATGAAAGATAAAGCAGGTCAGGAATTTGCCTACACCTATAATAAGAGGAATTTTCTAACGTCTAAACAAGGGCCATCTGAAGTCATATCTTTCACATATAAAGATAATGGTGCACGTGAGAGTATGATGGATAGTACGGGTACAACTAGTTACACATATAAGCCATTTACGGGTGAGTTAGACTCGGTTGTATATCCAGATCTTAAGACAATAGCTTATACGTATGAACAGAGAGGGCTGCGTGAAACAATGACGACACCTTTCTCTGATACAGTCAAGTATGATTATAACAATATGAATCAATTAGAATCAGTTAAGTGGAATGGTGAATTACAAGAAACCTATAGCTATAATGACAATGGTCAATTAGCTGAAAAGACACAATCGAATGGAATAAAAACAGAATTAGGCTATATCGATAACAAGTTGATAAGTCTAAAACAAATTAATTCGATTGCGTCGGTATTAGGTGAGTATGCTTATGAGCATGATGCAAACCGTAATATTAAAAATATAATGGAGAAGTTTGAGGGTGATATTAAATCGGATAATAGCTTTACGTATGACTCCTTGAATCGAATTAGTACATCTAGTCAATTTGACGAAACATACACATATGATAATCGCGGAAATCGTCTCACTCTTACATCCGATAATGAAATTCAGCTAAAAATGAATACCTCATATGGATATGATGAATGGGATCGTCTAACGAAAGTAACCGATGATGATGGACAGGTTGTTCAGTATCGTTACAATGGGGACAATCTACTCGTCGAACGAATAGAGAATGGAGAAACCACTCGCTATTATTATGACGGGCAACAAATCATAGCTGAGGGTATCGTACAGCCTAACGGTAAGGCGGTAGAGAAGGTAAGCTATCTTCGAGGTAACGGTCTAGTTATGCAGGAGCAAGTCAATGGAGAAAAAGGATACTATCTGCATAACGGGCATGGGGATATTGTTGGCATTCGAGATGAAGCAGGAGATATTTTGAATGAATATGAATATGACCTATGGGGCAATACAATTTCTAAAGTGGAGCAGGTAGACAATTCTTTCCGCTACTCTGGTGAATATTGGGATGAAACAACGGGATTACAGTACCTTCGTGCTCGTTGGTATGACCCTTCAATGGGGCGGTTTATAAATGAGGATACGTATGAAGGGGAACTGGCGAATCCTTTAAATCAGAATCTTTATACTTATGTGCATAATAATCCTTTGATTTATGTTGATCCGACTGGGCATTGGAATGAAAAGCTCGGATTTAATTATGTCATTAATGAAATGAAGAACATGTGGTCGGTTGCTACGACTACATCGGAGAGGAATTATTGGTCTAGTGAAGCAGAAAAAATAAGAACACAAGCACGAAATGCAGGCTACTCTAATTCAAATATTATGCAAAGTACCGATAAAATGATTCCAATGGAAGAGATAATGAAGCGAGCACATGAAATGTTTCCTGCATTAAGTGCTGTTCAAGGATTTACAGAAGGATTAAGCAGTTACGTTGAGAATCACCCCGGAGAAGGGGCGGCGATTTCAACAGGAATGGGCATATTTGCATTTGGGAAGATTTCAAAGTTAGAAAAAGGTTTGAACTTTACTGTAACAACTACAACTAGAATGGAGACTGCCGGAAGGTTTGTTCCAGTTCAAACTCTAACTTCAGCAATAAAATATGGAGAAGGTTTGCCTGATCCACGTGGTAGTAAGGCAATAATGTATTATACTGAAATGTATAAAACTCAATCCAAATCAATTTATGACCCTGCACTTGGATACAATGTCACAGTTAATTATGTTCAAAAATATAATTTGGAAGTACTCTATGATTCAGCTTCTAATACAGTTTATCATTTTGAGTATACAAGAGATGCAATTGGTCCATTAGGGGCTATTAAATAAGGCGGTGTCAATATGGAACAAAGGACTTCAAAAGAGCGATTGTACTGGTTGATTGAATTACAAAGACTGAAGAAAATTGAAATGGACAATTTTTGTAGAGAGTTTCAATTAACCTATGATCATGATCTTGAATTTGAAGAATTAAATGGTCAAGAAAGGCTTCTTTTTAGTGAACTAGCTAGAGCATCATCTAGATATTCGCCATTTGAACAGGAACGTATACTTTATCCAAACGTATATACTGATGAAGAGGAGATAGAACGTATTATTAATAAAATAACTAAGCTTTTAAATATATGACCAGTTTAAATGCCACATGTGAGTATTACTCCATGTGGTTTCTTTTTGCTTAAAAATATCTATTCCACCTCTAGTTAGATACGTCAATGGTATATTTACATCAAGACGTAACTAATGACGATATCACATTTGCTAACAAGTTGCTGATTGATTATTTGTTGTGTTTCGATTCCACTGTATGCTGTAACAACATGATCCTCCCATCGCCATGGAAGCAGTACAATATTCAATTGTTCATCATACAGTTTGTTCCACTTGAATATTTTAGTTTCGATATCGTCACGTTCAGGTGTTACATCCGAAGGTGACGCGATTAAAACATATAAAACTTCTGCTTGAAAGCTCATGCAAACGGCCTCTTCTCTAATTAATTTCACGCATTATAGTTAGCAATTCTAAAACTGACTTTATTTTCTTAGTCTACAACCTTATTTTCTAGCTTAGGTTATAACAACCTTTTGTGTTATCGTCCTCCACCGTTGCGGCAGAGGAATGATTCTGATGTGGGTCTCAAAGTAGATCATGCTCACTTATTTATTGGACTGCTTATTTCTAACCTATCTCATGATGATTACAAATTGATAGAAATAGAGTTGTATAAATATAAAAACGGATGAATCCCTACTGATGCTGAATCATATGTTTGCCATAAGTTTTTATAAGTAAATAAAAAATTGCCGTGAGTTTAAATAAAATAAGAAAAATCCACGTTTCTTGTGAAGAAACGTGGATTAACCCTTTATATATAAGGGGTGGCAATCTTTTGTGTGAAGTCTCAGCTCGCAAAACGAATTACACAGTATGTAACAATCGTTGGAGGAGCGTTTACGATTGGAAATTCTAAGAATGGTTGGTTTTCTAGTACGAATTATTTCAAAACCTATGAGTCGGGTACGACTGAAGGGATTAGTAAGGATGAGTATAATTTCTGGAAGGCGGAAGGGAGAGCACTTTGGGGGTATCTCGATAGATGGGGTAATTTTGTTCCGGGGTTATTCAATCCGAGATTAGAAGATTATACTGCATAAAAATTGTTGCCCGAGCAAATCAATATAAGGGTTTTGTTTGGGCAACAAAAAAACTTAAAAGAGGATGATTATAATGGCAGCAGATCTAACGATAGATGAGTCGCATTTTACTAGAATCGTTAATATAGAGTCACAGTATAACAGCTTGACAATCAGTAATACATTAGAAATAGAAGTAAATGCTGAAGCATTAATTGAGCATCTGAATCAGATGGAAGGAACGGACCGAATCGAGAAGCTGATAATAAATTATAATTCTTCATTAGGTGATCTCAGTGTACTACAGGCGTTTTCGAGTTTGAAAATTTTGTATGTCTATGGACATAAAATTAAATCTTTTGATGGAATAGAGCGGCTCTGCAAAGGTGAATATATTCAAATCCAAACTCATCGTAATCGACGAAGGGATATATCTCAGCTTTCCCAGACAAAATTAAAACGTATGGATATTTATGTGGAACAAATCGAGGATTATTCGGCTGCTGCAAGATGTAAGCATCTGCAGACCATTGATATTTTTCACAGCTCGATAGAGCCGGATTTTACGGAATGGAAAGAAAGTCCGGTTGAAAAAATGGCATTTAAAAGCTGTAAATTTAAAGAGTTGGGGAATGTAGCGTTAATATCTGGATTGACTAATCTCAGTGTACGGGGTTGTCGCAGCCTCGAGCGTTTCAAGGGAGATAACAGCAGCATTAAAAGGTTGGAAGTAGACAGCTGCAAAAAGCTGGACTTGAGTACGTTAAAAACATTCAAGGGAGTTGAAGTGCTAATAGTAAATAGCTGTACCAAGGAATTTAAGCTTAAAGAGATTGAAGGATTGAAAGAAGTAAAGATTCTAGATTTCATTTTATGCAATGTAGAGGTAGATTTAATCAACCTGAAGGATTACTTTCCGAATCTAGAGTCCATGCATATCTCTAGTATGAAAAAAGACTATGGTTTGCAGCTGAAACACTTGAACCCTGATGTCCAGATTACGAGTCGATCATTTGAGCTTTAGCAGAATATCATTAAAGTCAACTGATTTAACAGATACCTTGGAAGGCTTCATGCCTTCAAGGTTTCTTTGTTTGCAATACTTTTTAGAGCTGGTTTTTATTAATGAATTTAATGTTGTAATCCTACTTGGTGAACCTGGTCGTGAAAATAGCAATTAGTGAACGAACGAAGTTTTTGCGTGTTTCTCGCACGTTTTGATTGCAGTGGATTGATTATAAAATGCTTGTAATCTCTACGTATGGGATAGGAAACTAATCCTCGATGGTAATGGTCGGTTTCTTCCAAAATAATGATTGGTTCTTTACCCGAGAGTGCCTTCAATTCATCAAGCAATTCTCCCAGTCGTTTAAACCGCTCTCCTCGTGCGTAATATTCTCCAATATTCCGTACGGTTCATTCCTTCGCAGAAAAGCCTGTATCACGCTGATTCCTTTAGCCACATCTACTCCTATAACTGGCTCCATAACACACTCCCTAATTTTAAAATTACTTGCAGTTGCTCCCATAGCAAGATCAAATTCGGCCAGCAGCTGTTCCAAATGAAGCTTATAGGCTTTCTCGGCATGTTTTGCGCCGATCGAGCTAGCTGCCTGTGCCAGCAGAGATCGCCAGCTCTTCGTTCACCGCTATGCCGTCTCATGACCGTTTTCCAGCCGTCGATTACCTGTCAAACGGTGAACTTTTGAAGATCGGCAGGCGTTGGAAAGAGACGCAGTGTAGCGGGCGACCCGGAGCCAATAAGGTGCTTGTATACTTGCCTCAGCTTTGGAAACACAATGTCGACACAGCGGTGGATCTGCTTCTTGACGCTGACGAGACGATGGACGATTGTCTCCCTGTTTGCCATGAGCACACGTAGTTCCATGTACACTTCACTAGTTTCTTTAATGACAGTGTAGTAGCCACTTTTCACCATATCGGCGATAACCAAAGGAGGGAGTATTATCGCGGTTTTCCTTGTTCTTTTTGACGAGATGAGGGTTTACCAACACGACCTCGAGGCTCCGGTCTTTGAGCCAGGAAGCGAGCTGAGCCAGTAGTGACCGATTGGTTCCATACCGATGATGGTGTCGTTAAAATGGGTGTGTATTCTGCATATCTTTCATCCACTGAAGCAGCTGGCGGAAGCCAGCATCGTCGTTGGAGAAGTGAAGCAGAGTGCCGAGTGTGATTCCGTGGAAGTGACAGCGCGAGCAACATGGGACTGCTGGGCGATGTCGATACCGACGACAAGGTGCTGGGTTGAAATGCGTTCGAGCAGTTGATTTTATTTGAATTGAGCTTTAAACTTCAAACTTCAAGATAGAGCGACCTCCTTAAGATGGCTAAAGGGCTATGACCCGTGTCTACCTCATCGTACAGGAGTCGCTCGTTTTTGTGCAAAGCGCAAAATTAATGCCCTACAGGAATCCTAACGGGAAACTATAGTTCAACGATCTTGGTTTTACGTTGAGGTATAAAAGATTTTGAATTGATAAGTTGTAACAGAGGTGTGAGACCAGTTTTTAGTTGTCGAGTTGCCGCTTCATATAGTCAAAAGGCATTAATACCGAAATATTCAAAATCGAAAAGCCTTGCTGTGTCTAAGAAAATCATCACTGTTAATTACAATGTACCAACGAATTTGCACACTTGGAAATGATTGCTACAATGATATATAAATTGACAAAAGATGCAACGCCAGAGCAGCTTAAGGCTGCAGGCCTAGGTGCTCATTATGTGGCTCATGACAGCGCCTTATTCTATGAGAATGCAGGAGGCGTACCGTTTACGGCTACCTATATTCAAGCGAAAGGCGATCCAATTGCGGATCTATATGAGGATATAGCAGCGGAGGAGAAGGCTAGGGCGACG
>NZ_JBFRDK010000206.1:0-10229 GCF_052113545.1 Paenibacillus sp. TAF43_2 | reverse complement strand
ACCATATATTGTACATTATTTATTAATATGATATATTATTTTTAAATAATAGTTATATATAATACAAGTATGACTCATATAGAGGACGGGGGAGAGTACGATTCAATTATCTTCGCGGCAATTGGAGCTTCTTGAGCTTGTGAAGAGGCATGCGCCGATTACCGGTGAGCAGTTGGCAGAATCTCTAGGTGTCAGCAGGCCCACACTGCGCTCGGACTTATCACTTCTCGTYATGCTTGGATTGCTTGATGCGAAGCCCAAAGTTGGTTATTTCTTAGGCAACACCTATCGCTCGAGCAGCGAGCCTTTGCAGCAATTGAACAATATGAAGGTGAGAGAAGTACAAGGTGTTCCCGTTAATGTTCCGGACTCGTTGTCCGTGCATGACGCTGTTATTACGTTATTTACTGAAAATGCAGATACTCTTCTAATCGTTAATGAACAGAAACGGTTTGTTGGAATCGTAACACCGAAGGATTTGCTGAAAATAACGCTTGGCAACGCTGGTGCTGCATCTATTCCTATCAGTATGGTGATGACCCGTTATCCTAATATTGTGACGCTAATGCCCGACGAATCTGTGATGGAAGCGATTCGCAAAATGTCGCTTCATCAAGTAGATTGTTTACCAGTTATCATTCCGCGCGAGGATCAGGTGACTGATCCAGAGGTTACTGGCTGGGTATCGAAGTCGAACATTATACGTCTTATGGCGGACATCGCGATGGATGGGAAATTGGGGGAGCCAGAGTTATGAAACAGCAGATCATTTATGTATGCTCCGATGCTGTTGGAGAAACGGCGGAAGCAGTTGCAAAGGCGACTTTACGTCAATTCTCCTCAGAACAAGTGAAAATAAAGCGTTACGGTCACATTAAATCCGAGGATGAAATTATCCGTATCGTGGCTGAGGCCGCTAATACTGGAGGTTTTATAAGCTACACGCTCGTCCAGCCGGAGCTTCGGGAGCAAATGAAGGAAGAGGCTTTTAGAGCTGGAGTTAGAGCCGTTGATGTCATGGGACCGATGATGCAAGCATACGTTGATACGTTTGGGAGTTTCCCGAAGCGTGAGCCGGGGCTGCTGCACTCCATTGACGATGCTTACCATCGCCGGATGGATGCTATTGAGTTCGCTGTGAAATATGATGACGGCAAGGATGCTCGAGGTTTTGTACAAGCGCAGGTCGTTCTGATTGGCGTATCTCGAACGTCGAAGACGCCGCTGAGCATCTTTTTGTCCCATAAAGGAATTAAGACGGCTAACCTGCCGTTAATGCCCGAGGTTAATCCTCCCGAAGAATTGAAGCCTGCACCTGGCAGGCTCATTATAGGTTTAACGATGCAAGCTGAGCATCTTCTGGAGATCCGCTCTGAACGGCTTAAGACGCTGGGACTTCCGGCATCTGCGCAGTATGCGACAACCGAGCGCATTCAAGAAGAGCTTGATTATGCAGAGTCCGTCATGAAATCATTGAATTGTCCTGTTATAGATGTTACAAATCGTGCTATTGAAGAGACTGCAGGTATTATTACTGAATGGCTTAACAAATAAATGGCTATACCGATAGAGACAAAGGGGGATTCAACATGGATAAAACGTTTGTAATGGTAAAGCCAGATGGTTACGCGCGTGGTTTAGTAGGTCGTATTGTTGCTCGATTTGAAGAGAAGGGCTTTAAACTAGTAGATGCAAGGGTAATGCGCCTTTCAAGAGAGCAAGCCGAGACACATTATGAGCATTTGCGCTCAAAGGTGTTTTTTGACGAGTTGGTCGATTTTATCGTTTCGGGGCCTATATTTGCTATGATATGGGAAGGCAAAGACGCTATTAAAAACGCAAGGAGTCTTATTGGCGCAACGAATCCATCCGAAGCCCTTGCAGGTACAATCCGTGGAGATTTTGCAATTGATGTAGCTAGCAATATTATTCATGGATCTGACTCTATCGAAAGCGCAGAGCGCGAGATCAAAAACTTTTTCCAATAGTCAACGGAATTGTAAGTTAAAGAAATAAGATAAACAGCAGAAAATTCCTTAGTTGACGAATGGAATATGGGTATGGTAAATTTTAAACAAAGTTAATGATCAAACACGGAAGCACCGTATAAGGACGCAGATATCTGCGCCTTCTACGGTGCTTTTTTTGTGTTTTCTAAGCGGAAGGAAGGTGAAAAGGCTGAACAAATATCAACTTGCTGTGGCGGTAAGGGAGCCGGAATACTTGAAGCGGCTGGCTGATTATATGCAAGGCAGCAAGCTTGGCGAGCAATGGCAGATTATCGCGTTCACGCACGCAGATTCTTGGAAGCTCTATGTGAAGCAAGGCTACAAGATTGACTTATTGGCCGCTCAGCCTGAGCTGCTTGCAGAGATGGATGCAGAGCAAGCGGGTATTCCTGTAATTGCTCTAGTATTACAGCTGGGAGAGAGCAAGGAGGAGCATGAGCTTTTGCAATATCAACCCATTCCCCAGCTGCTGAAGCGTTTTTCGGAGATTCATTCCCAAGCGATAGGACATGCTGCCTCATCGTCAGGCGCTTACGAGAGGCCGTCTGGCATGAATATTATATCTGTTTATTCGGCATCGGGGGGAGTTGGGAAGACGGCTTTGGCGCTGCATTTGGTACATGCTGCAAGTGTGCATCAATGTCGTACCTTTTATCTGAACCTTGAGCGGTGGAACTCTTCTGAAGCTTGGCTGCGCAACCAGAAATATACAGATGGCCTCAGTGAAGGAGAGGTGAAAGAGGAGGGGTTGTCAGAACTGCTTTATGGACTCAAGGCACAGCCGGAGCAGTCGGTCAATTGGCTTATGGAGCATCGAAAACGGGATTCGCAGCTTAAGGGTGATTATTTAGCCCCGTGCACCAATTTGGAGGATCGATTGACGCTTAATGAGGAAGATGCGGCCGGAATAGTGAGTACGATTGCTCGAAGCGGGCAGTATGATCTCATTGTCGTTGATTTGGAGGGCGGTCTGGATGAGCTGCACCTTGCTATTTTTGAACGATCAAATCATGTGCTTTGGGTTGCAAGCGATAATCCGTCTGTGAAGGATAAACAAAAAATGGCCCTGCGTTATGGAGCGCAAAAGTGGAGTGATCGCTTTAGCTCTTTGTCCAATAAATTCAAATGCATAAAAAACCATGTGGTTAACCCGAAGCATACCGTTCATAAGGAGATTGATGGCATGGCATGCGCCAAGGTGGGGCTGCCGGAAATTCCAGAATGGCGAGGAGCAAGCCATGTTGCTCTGCTGTCATCGCCGTTATACCGAGCAGCTGCAGATCAATTATTCAAGCAGCTTTATTTGGAAGGAGGCGGATCAATTGCTGAGCGATGAAACGGTGCTTGAGCTGCGCAATAAGGTACGAGCCAAAATTGATTTTAGCGGATCACTGTCAGATGAAAGCCTGATGAGAATAGCAGAAGAGATCGTCTTCGAATKGTGCGATCTTCATCCTCTTACCGCAACCGAGAAAGTGAAGCTTGTACGGAGGCTGTTCCATTCATTTAGAGGTCTTGATATTTTGCAGCCGCTCATGGAGGATGCCTCGATTAGTGAAATTATGATCAATCATCATGCAGAAATATTTGTGGAGCGAAGAGGGAGAATGACACTTTTGCCGGTTTCTTTCGAAAGTAGAGAGCGGCTCGAGGATCTAATCCAGACCGTTGTTGCGAGTGTGAATCGTGTCGTTAACGAGTCTACGCCGATTGTTGACGCCCGTCTGAAAGATGGCTCTAGGGTGCATGTCGTATTGCCGCCGGTTGCGCTTAAAGGACCATGCATGACCATTCGGAAGTTTCCTGATCAGCCTCTCACGATGGAGGAGCTAGTAGCATTCCACTCGCTCTCGCAGGAAGCGGCATCGTTTTTGAAAGAGCTTGTCGGGGCTCAATACAATATGTTTATAAGCGGCGGAACAGGAACAGGCAAGACAACTTTTTTAAATGCATTGTCGCAGTTTATCCAGCCGGATGAGCGGATTGTTACGATCGAGGATTCCGCTGAACTGCAAATTCGCTCCATTCCTAACTTAGTGGCGATGGAAACGCGCAATGCGAATACGGAAGGGAAAGGGGAGATTACGATTCGCGACCTCATACGTGCCTCGCTTCGGATGCGTCCTAATCGCATTATCGTCGGTGAGGTGCGGGGAGGAGAGGCTCTTGATATGCTGCAGGCATTAAATACCGGCCATGCCGGAAGCATGTCAACGGGCCATAGTAATGGCGCGAAGGATATGATGGCTCGGCTGGAGTCGATGGTGCTAAGTGCAGCAGAATTGCCAGTGATCGTTATTCGCCAGCAAATCGCCTCAGCCATCGATATTGTTATCCATCTATCGAGATTCCGTGATCGCACCCGCAAAGTGACGGAGATATGCGAGGTCATAGGTGTTGAAGATGGAGAAATATTGCTTAATCCACTGTTTATTTTTGAGGAGGAGGGAGAGCGGAATGGCAGAGTGCTTGGCGGGCTAAAACGTACGGCGAATCCGGTAATGAGAATAGACAAATTGACGCTTGCTGGGAAAAGAACGGTCGAAGGAGTGGCGATATGAACAATTCAAGCGGCGTGAATAAAAGCAGCAGCCTTCATCGTCAACATGGGGGACGGATAGAGAGAATGCTCTTATGGTGTGGCTGGGAAAGCGATGCGACGATAGCGAACCTCAGAGCAGGCCGAACCCTTACCAATTATGAGCAATACCCGCTTAATCGAAACCAGTTTATTGCTACGTCCTTAATCGCAGCTGTGATTTTCTATGGTGCTGTCTTCTTATTTTATCATTCTGTGTTCCTTTCATTTGCAGCGGCAAGCCTTGGTATACTCGCTCCTAGAATTAGACGTAAATTTCTTCTGGAACAGCGCAAGGAGAGACTGAAGCTGCAATTTAAAGAAGCTTTATTTTCACTGACCTCCTTGCTTGCAGCAGGACGCTCTCTTGAAAATGCATTTTTATCTACTCACGATGATTTGAAGCTAATTTACCCTGATGCTCGAACGGAACTGCTGCTGGAGTTTCAAATCATTCGCTTTCGTCTAGATAACGGCGAGCCCTTAGAATACGCGCTGCGCAACTTTGCTAATCGTGCAGGAATTGATGAGATTACTCAGTTCGTTGATGCATTAGCTGCTTGCAAGCGCTCTGGAGGAGATTTGCTTGAGGTGATGAAACAAACCTCTATCATCATTGGAGAGAAATTAGAAATTGAGCAGGAAATTGCAGTTATGGTTGCTCAAAAAAAATTCGAAGGTCGAATTATGATGGCGGTGCCTTTTGTTTTTTTAGCGTTTTTAAGCCTAGCTGCACCCGATTATATGGCTCCTTTGTATGGAGGAATCGGATATTTGCTATTGACGGGAGCGCTGCTGCTTTTGCTTCTCTGCTTTTGGTTGATGGCAAAGATGATGAGTATCCGAATGTAGGACGAAAGGAGACAAAGCATGCTCGCGGCAATTGCGCCGGTTACTTTAACGGCGATTTGGGTGTACTTGGCAGGCAAAGGAGCATTGTATGCCATATGGCGTCAGCTAATGGGTAGAAAACAAACGAATGACCAAACGCGGCAGCAGCTTATGCAGCTAAGTTTGATTGATCCATTTATGCATGTGCTAGAACGGTTCAAGCTTTTTGATACGCTGCATCTGCCTATGGGCAGCTACCATATGAAGCTCCTCTTATTGAAGGATAGCAGCTGGTCAATTGAGSGGACAAAAGGTGAAGCAACTGCTGCTCTCGGTACGGGATATGCTGCTTTAACAGGCTGTGCTTGGATGAGTTTACTTGGACAGGAGCCTACATTGTTAGTCATGGGGGTAGTATTCGGCATCGTGCTAACGATACGCCCTTTCGTAGATGCAAGGCGGCAAGTTGAGGAACGAAAGCAGCAAATCATTATGGAGCTCCCCGTTATGATCAGCAAGTTAATGCTGCTGGTCGGTGCCGGTGAGACGGTACAGCAAGCGCTAGCAAGATGCTTAGAGGGAAAGGAGGCTGTGCAGCATCCTCTCTACAAGGAATGGGGGGAGACGGTATCTATGCTTCGCAACGGTCAATCGTTCAGTACGGCAATGGAGCGGTTCAATAGAAGATGCACGGTGCAGGAGGTTTCGATCTTCACAACGGTGCTCTTATTAAATTATCGCCGCGGAGGAGAGCATTTTATTCTTGCATTGCGAGAGCTCTCTTACACTTTATGGGAGAAGCGCAAGGCAATCGCTAGATCGCGCGGGGAGCAAGCCTCCTCAAAGCTTGTATTTCCGCTTGTAGGTATACTGCTAGTACTCATGATTTTGGTAGCAGCACCCGCAGTACTGCTCATGTCTTAACTTAAATTAGAGAGGAAGATGAAGGATGAGAAAAATAGGCCAATCGCTACGTACATTTTGGAATGAGGAAGATGGTTTAGGGACGCTTGAAATTATTTTGATTATTGCAGTTGTTATCATTATTGCACTGTTGTTTAAAGACTGGATTATTGAGCTGATTGAGCGTTTGATGGGCAAAGCAGATGACGAGGCGGACAAAATTTTCAGTTAGCGGGTGAGGCTTTTGAACAGATTGCGTATAAATGCAGGGCTGCTTCGCTTGCTTAAGAAGGAGCAAGGAAGCTTTACGCTGGAGTCTACGATTGTGTTTCCAATGCTGTTCGGGCTTATATTGTTGTTTATTTTGTTTGGAATGTACATGTACGAGAAGGTCATTGTCTATTATGCAGCGTCTTCAACAGCAGAGCGTGCGGCTTTCAGCTGGGATAACAGTAATCGAGATGCAAGGAGCGGCATGCTCAATGAGCCAAGTTATGATGGTTTATATTGGCGTATTGGCGAGGATGGCGTGCTCAGCAGCTTATTTGGACTGAGAGAAGAAAATGATGCAGCGAAAGTCGTGCTCCCACTTGCAGAGACGGGTGATGGAGAAAAGAATGCTTTAGCTATTCGGAAAATAGAGCAGTCTGCTAGATGGCTGGGACAAGCAGGCCTAACATACGAAGGAGAAATCAGCTATTCAAGCAGCATTTTGAAAAGAGTGATCAAAGTAAAACTGAAGGAGCCTTTATCGGCTGAATCCATTGAGAAAAGCTGGTTGAAGCGTGAACCCAAAAGTGCAGCCTCTTCCACGGTTGTTGATCCAACTGAGTTTATTCGGAGTGTTGATCTCGTACGCTATTATTCATCAAGATTCGCAAATCGGGCTGGAGGAGCGGGGCAAGCAAAGTCTCAGGCCGGTCAAGTGCTGGATACTTATAAAAGTCAGGGAAAGGCGACAAAGCCATAATGTAGCGGAACAAATAAGGCTTGAAAGGTAACGATGGAGGTGAAAGGCAGCAGTGAGCATAAAAAAAGATTCGAAGCATCGTTATCGGCAGTTTATTTGCAAGCTTTTCTTTCGAGAAGATGGGGCAGTGACCGTGTTTTCGGTTATTGTTTTATCCTCGCTGCTGTTGTTTTTCTCTTTTCTTATTGATTATGCCCGAATTACGGCTCTGCATAAATTAACAGAGGATGCTGTAAGGTCAAGCGTAAGATCTGTACTCTCTGCTTATGACGCTGCTCTGTATGAGCGATATGGTTTATTTGGCCGTGGCGGTACAGACGGTCAAATCATATTCGAGGAAATGATGACGGCGAATACAGAAACAGCAGATGACTCGGGTCGATCAGGGATGAAGCTGGTTCGCGCTAAGTCAGATGCTGCAACACTGCACGCAGCGACGTTTCTAGGCAGCCATAATGTATTCTCAAGACAGGTGCTCGAAGAAATGAAGTATAAGGCGCCAGTAGATTTCACATTGGATCTCGCAGCAAGGTTTGTACCAATGGCAGGTGCAATGAAGGAGGCATCGATTGCAATAAATCTGCTGGAGAGTATGCGGAAGCTTTATGAGAAACGGGAAACTCATCTTGCTAATGTGCTTCAATTGCAAAAGCAGATGGCCTCGATGATAAGTGGAAGCAGTATTTCTATGTTAATTCCTGTCCAGCCAGATGTAGTAGCAATAGAGGGGAATTCTGCTCTGAGCATTGCAGGGGAATACAGCTCATACGCGGCCAAAGTTATATATAATCAATCGTTAACTGCCGGGGAGAAAAAGTTGCATACAGCGGAAATAGAAGCATACGAGGAGAAAGTGACAGCTTTTGCTATGGAGCTGCGCAAAGTAAGTGATGACATACATAGACAGCATGTGAAGCTTCAGGGAGAAGCAATACAGGAGCTGGAAGCTGCAAGGGCATTAAATGTCGATATGCTGAGAATTGTTCAACAAGCCAATCAACAGCCTCAGCATAGTGGATATGATACGGTGTCCAAGCATAAGGCAACGAGTACTGAACAGCATCTGGTTCCCGCTGATGCTGCTTCTGACATTGAGCAGGTAAGGAAAGCTGCGGATGAGCTTGTAAAGACGGATGGATGGTTCACGGAGTACCGTCAGGAGGTGGAGGCGCAGGGCTCGTCTGCTGCTTCAATCGATATGGAAGCAGGTGCGTATCAATCCAGCAGCCTTGCCTCTATAGTTAAGCCGGTTAAGAGCATAACTGCTGATACATTGCTTGAAAGCGTCACAAGCCTGCGTCTTGCTTATGGGGCATATGAACAGAAATATATTCGACCTGCTAGTATCATCGTTGATCGACAGAAAGCACTCGATCAGGGTCAGATATCGAAACAGCTTAAACAGCAAAAGGAGCAAGCCGGTTCTCTCTGGAATCAGGCACGCAGCTTGCTGCATGGACTGACAAGTATCCCGCAAATGGAAGAACATCAAAAGGTGTTCGAACAGGTACAGCTGCGTTATAACGATAACCTATTATTCAATGAGCAGACTGATGAAGCAACAGAGATTGTCGACATGGAGAAGGCAAGTGATGCGCATATGGCAGCTGAGCAGTCTAATACGCTTATGGGTGGATTGTTCTCAGGTATGGCCGGGATGCTGGAGAAAACGAGAGATTCATTATACTTTGGTGAATACGTTATTCAACGCTTCACTTCTTTTGCTCCTCAGCATTTACGTTCGATGATGACTGGAGGAGAAATATCAGAGTTGTCACATGCCATTTCATTTCATAATCAGGAAGCGGAATATATTATTTATGGCTTCAACAATCCAGTAGGGAATATTGCTGCTGCATATGGTGAATTATTTGCGGCTCGACTGGCTGTGAGAACGATGGAGGGGCTGCTTGAAAGCAAATCATTAGGCCATCCATTGCTTATCTTATCAGCTGCGCTTATTTATGGATTAGAGAAATCGATCGAGGATATGCTTGCTTTCACTGAACGAGGGTCTGCCCCACTTTCCAAATACATAAAAGTAGAGCTTTCATATACGGATTATTTACGTCTTTTTATACTGATGCATGGTGCCGATGATGGGGCAAGTCTGGCCCGGATGATTGCAGCCATCGAACTAAACAGTGGGACGATTCTCTCTGCAGTCCCGAGCGGAGTGACAGGTGAAGCAGCCGTTTCGATGGAGCTTTGGTTCATTCCCGGATTAATTCGGACGCTGGGAGCAGTCGGACTTCTGGAAGGAAAGGTTGTAGGCAACCGTTATGAGACGACACAAACGATGGGCTGGTCTTATTAAATGTCGACGCCTTAAGCAGGAACAAGGTTCGATAGTCGTAGAAGCTGCATTAGTTATGCCTATGGTTATAGTTGTGCTGCTAGTCTTCGTCATGCTCATTCGTTTATGTGCGGTACAGTTGGCACTGCATTCTGCTGCTTCTCAGACCGTAAGGCAAATGGCGGCACATATCTATCCAGTAGAACTTGCCTGGCAGCAGGCATCATCCGTCGTTCCGCTGCCTTCCAAAGGAAATATTCCTTTATCTTCATGGAGTGAGATTGCCGCAGAAGCGGCTGAATGGCTGCCTTCACCCGCAGGAGCGCTGATTTCATCTACATTGCGAGGAGATTTTCGTCCGATTCAAAATATGGCCGCTACTGAAATAGGCAGATCTGTTATTCATCCGTTAATAAGTGAACTTTCTGATGCAGCCATTATTGATCCCCAGAAGATAAGGCTGAGCTGGCTATCGCTTCCGGATCTAAATAAAGAGCATGAGCCGTATTTAGCTATCGAGGTGGAATATGACTTTCCGTTAAAGCTGCCTTTTTACGGTAAACCGATTGTCCTTAAAGAGCAAGCCTCCGAACGTGTTTGGATAAGTGACGCCGCACCAGCAAGATATGGTGAAAACAAAAA
>NZ_JBFRDK010000205.1:0-10323 GCF_052113545.1 Paenibacillus sp. TAF43_2 | reverse complement strand
ATCTCATATGGGTTACCCTCCATTCACAACAACTCTACGTAATGCTTTTGCCATTGCCAGCCTGCCTAAGGCCACTAGTACAACAAACCAAACCAGTTGAACACCGATGCCGATGAGCGCTTCTTCCTTAGCAATATGTCCCGAGTAAACTCGAAATGGGAAATCCGCTGTCCATCGAAACGGCAGCACATATACAATGTTTTGCAGCCATGAGGGCATAAGAGGCACGGGGATAACCATGCCTGCCAGAAATTCGCCGATCACACCAAACATAAGCAGCGAGCCAGCCGGTGAAAGCGTAACGAACACGGATATGTACATCAACATAGAAAGGGCAACAATCATAAGCAGTCCAAGCAATAAAGCAACGATAAACAAAACAAAGGCTGCTGGATCTTCTGGCAGCGGCATCCGGTAAGGCTCTGGCAGAAAAAAAGCTACGATTAAAACAGGGATACTTTTTAGAATGGCACTCGAGAGCCGCTGTGCAATAAGCTTGGCATACCATAATCCGTATATGCCGCTAGGTCTGCAAAGCTCGTAAGCAATATTGCCTGTCGTTATAAGTCCGAATAGCTCATTGTCACGGAACCACAACATAACAAACGAAAGAAAAGCCTGCTGCAGCCATACATATGTGATAAGCTGCTTCAATGAAATCGGAGGCGGAGTGGTTGTCCCGCTATAAAACGCCTCAAACACCATAATGATAATGAAACCCCAAAAAAATTGAGTCGCAACTCCCGCCAGCGCTGCGGTACGGTATTGCAATCCGTATGTGAGACGCAGCTTAAATACCGAAATATACGCTTTCATTATATTTGATGCTCCTTATACAGCTGAACGATCATATCTTCAATAGGCAACGTATCAATCGTGACATCGAGAAGCTCCACCTGCTCAGACAGACGGATGAGCACATCGCTTATGACAACCTGAGCTGTATCGACGCTTAGCACAGCACGCTCAGGCGACCATTCTTCAACGACAGCACCAGCAATCTCAAGCGGTTCAGCGCGGTGGCTGTATACGACTGTAATCGTTTTTTGTGTTCCGAACTGGCTGCGTATCGCACTTAGGCTGCCATCATAAAGCAGCTTTCCTTTACCAATGAGGATTATCCGGTTCGCCAGCGCTTCAATATCATTCATGTCATGAGTGGTCAAAATGATCGTTACGCCTTTCTCTTCATTAATCCGCTTGATGAAGCTGCGTACAGCGATTTTGGATACGGCATCGAGGCCTATTGTGGGCTCATCCAGAAATAGTACACTTGGGCTGTGCAGCAGGGAAGCCGCAATTTCGCAGCGCATCCTTTGTCCAAGACTAAGCTGTCTTACTGGCATCTGAATAATTTCCTGCAGCTCAAGCGTTTCTGTAAGCAATGCTAATGTGCTTTGATACTCCTGCTCTGGCACCTTATAAATATCCCGCAGCAGATCGAAGGAATCGATGACTGGCACGTCCCACCACAGCTGAGAACGCTGACCGAAAACAACACCAATATGCTTCACATACGCGACCCGATCCTTCCACGGCGTATAACCCATGACCGTACATGTACCACTGTCTGGCACAAGAATGCCGCTCATCACTTTAATGGTCGTTGACTTGCCCGCCCCGTTAGGTCCGATGTATCCTACAATTTCACCCGGCTCAATCGTGAAAGAAATATCGTTAAGCGCTTCCACAACTTTGTATTCCCTTTTGAATAATGCCTTTACTGCTTGCTTAACGCCTGAAGAGCGTTTAGCAACCTGATACGATTTACTTATCCCATGAACTGTAATCACTATTTTTTACCTCCGCGCAAGTTTTGAGAGGGAAATACTAACATCGAAAGAATAATGTGTCAATTGTTTCCTCAATAAAAAAATCAAAAATCGCTCTTTTTCTGCCTATAAGGCTGAATAAAGAGCGACTCTTATGTTGCATTTAAATTAAGTTTTATTAGAAGTTGAAAACAAAATCGTCATCATTAAGCGGCTCAACGTGAATCGTACGTACGTAGCCATTACCTTTTTTGGAGAAGAAATCATGCTGCTTCGTATGCGTACTGATACCATTGAACACGATTGGGTTTACCGCTTCCTCAGGGAAATGCGGCTCCATACCAAGATTCATAAGCGCTTTGTTCGCATTGTAGCGGACGTATACATTTACTTCCTCAGCAAGGCCAAGCGGCGCATACAGATGCTCTGTATACACAATCTCATTCTCGTACAGCTCATTAAGCAATGCATAAATTTCGATTTCCAGCTGTGCTTGCTCCTCAGGGCTAAACGTTTGGAACAGCTCTTGTGCTAGAACGCCAACGTACAAGCCATGGATGCTCTCATCACGTAAAATCAAATCGATAATTTCGCCGCTGCTCGTCATTTTACCTTGTCCAGCCAAGTAAAGCGGATAGAAGAATCCGCTATAGAACAAGTAGCTCTCCAGGAATACAGAAGCAGCCATCGCTTTGTAAAGCTCTTTCGGGCCAGTGATGTTCGAATACCAAGAAGAAATCAAGTTTGCTTTCTTCTGAAGCTGTTCGTTCTGCTCAACCCACAGGAAAATTTCGTCGATCTCTTCGCCAGAAGCAAGTGTAGTGAAAATGCTGCTGTACGATTTGGCATGGATTTGCTCCATCATCGACATAAATGACAATACTGCTTTGCGCTGCAAGCCATCAACATGCTCCAAAATCTTCGGCATGCCGACGCCGCCTTGAATCGTATCAAGCAAAGTCAGACCGCCGAGCACATTTTTGTACAGCGTGCGCTCCGCGTCCGTCATTTCCATCCAGTCCATTTTATCATCTGATAACGGAATTTCTTCATCCGTCCAAAATTGCATTACATTTTGCTGCCAGAATGTTAACGTGAAATCGTCATCTGGGCGGTTCCAGTTTACTGCTTTCATTTGGTGAGCTCCTTCTTTGCTACGTAAGCGTCATTTAAATAGTACTCAAGCGTAAACGGCTATGCCGTCTTTTAGAGGCATAGCTTTCGTTTCGCGGAGAAATATAAGAAAAGTATATGAAAAACATATACTTTCTTATATTTTAAACTGCGCAGCTCGTGCATTCCTCAACGGAAAGCCGCTTCGTTCTTGTGTAATAAAGCGATTTAAGACCTTTTTGAGCAGCATAAACATAGAAGCGCGCCAGCTCACGAGTCGTCACATTGCTGTTAACATGCAGTACAGTCGAAATACCTTGGTCAATATGCTGTCCGATCTCTGCAATAAGATCAATCAGCTTGAACTGATCAATGTTGTAAGCCGATTTGTAGTAGAAGTAATTTTCCTGCGCCAAATAAGGCATTGGATAATAAGTAGTTGAGTTTGCATACGTACGTGTCTCGATATGCTCAACAATCGGCATTACGCTTGAAGTCGCATTTTGGATATACGAAATGCTTTGTGTAGGCGCAATAGCCAGACGATAAGCATGGTACAAGCCGTGTTCTTGGACTTTTGCTTTAAGTGCAGCCCAGTCCTCAGGTGATGGAATTTCCATACCGTCGAACAATTCCTTCACGCGGTCTGTTTTTGGACGGTAATCATTTTCCACATAACGAGTGAAGTATGTGCCCTTCGCATACTCCGAACGGTCGAAGTCTTTGAAAGTAATTCCGCGCTCTTTGGCGATCTCCATGCTTTGCTCAATGGAATAGTAGTTCATCATCATAAAGAATACGCCGGCAAAATCTTTCGCTTCTTCACTTTCGTAAGCGATTTTGTTTTTGGCAAGGTATCCATTCAGATTCATCGCGCCAAGTCCAACCGAGTGAAGCTCCTCATTCGCTTTGCGAACGCCTGGTGCATTGTCGATATTAGACAAATCACTAACCGTCGTCAAAGCTTCGATACCAACATGTACCGATTCCTTCACCTTTTTGTGCTCCATTACGTTAACAATATTAAGGGAAGCAAGGTTGCAGCTAATATCACGGTTAATGACATCCTCGTAGCCGTAATCCTTAATTTCCGATGTCTCCTGAAGCTGGAATATTTCTGTGCAGAGGTTGGACATTTTGATAGAGCCGATATCCTTCAAAGCGTGAACGCTGTTAGCATTCGATTTGTTCATAATATATGGGTAGCCAGATTCTAGTTGAATCGAAGCGATTTTTGTCAACATGTCGCGTGCGTTCATTACTTTTTTCTTCGTTACCAGCTCATTAGCCAGCAGCTCTTCGTACATCTCGTCCATATCCATATCGTCGAGATGCTTGCCGTATGCTTTCTGAACGGAATGTGGACCGAACACGAATAGCGGTTTGTTTTGAGCAGCTAGCTCATAAAATTTATTCGGAATAATTAGGCCGATCGAAAGAGTTTTAATACGTGCTTTTTCGTCTGCGTTAATTTTTTTGCAATCAAGGAATTCGATAATATCCCAGCCGAAAATATTGTAGTAGCCTGCTCCAGAACCTTTGCGTTGTCCCATTTGGTCTGCGTAGGAGAAAGCATCCTCCATAAGCTTCAGCACCGGCATAATGCCTTTTGCTGCGCCTTCTACGCCTTTAATAGGCTCACCGCGTCCACGAAGCTTCGATAGGTTGACGGCTACGCCGCCACCGATTTTGGAGAGCTGCATACATGTGCCGAGTACATAGTTGATGGAGTTAAGTGAGTCGTCCATTTCAAGCAGGAAGCAGGAAACCATTTCTCCGCGGCGGCTCTTGCCTGCGTTGAGGAAGGTGGGGGTAGCTGGCTGCAAACGTTGGTCAATCATCGCTTCCGCAATTCGAAGTGCTCTAGCAGCATCGCCTTCGCCCAAATGCAAAGCAACGATGGCTACACGATCGGAATATTGCTCCAAGTATTGCGATTTGTTGTTGGTCTTCATCGCGTAGTCCTTGTAGAACTTCGATGCAGCCATGTAGGATTGGAATTCAAAGCCGCTGTTTGCCGTTAGTGTAAATACAGCTTCAACCTGCTCATATGTATACTTTTCGTATACATTATCGTAATAATCGTTTTCGATTAAGTATTCTAGCTTATGTTTGAGGGAGTCGAACTTCACGCTCTTCTCAGCCACTTCTTCCATAAATGCAGCGACAGCCTCTTTATCTTTATCAAGCTGGTAAAATCCGTCTGCACCGCGCTGCATCAATTCGTTATTCAATTCAATATGCTTCAATGGTTCGCACCCTTTCGACAAAATGTTGCGTATCTTGATTCGTACCTGACAATTCAAACTTCAAAATCACTGGAACATCGTACATTTGTGAGATCGTATCCGCGCTTTTAGCGAATCCGGTTCCCCAGTTGCGGTTGCCGCTCGCAGAAACGCCGCGGAGCATGCCAGAGTTGCTTTCTAGAAACGAAGTTACCTTCTCTGGAACTTGGCCGAACCCTGTTGTGTATGTTACTAGCACGAACGGCTCGTCAACTTCTTCCCTCTCATCAATCGGCACCGCCCGCATATTCAATTTTTTGATGAAACGCTTGACGTTGCCTGTTTTGGAATCATAGACGACTAGCATAACACGTTCGCTCCCTTACTGTAATCAAGCAATTAAAAAGCGCTTCTGACTAGCAATTCCGTCAGCTGCGCTTGTTCAAGATATACCGCTGGTAATCGTTGAAGGCACCAATCCACATCAATATGTAGTTGATGTTTTTGATTCTACATCAATATATAGGAGTAGTCAATGAAAATTATGGAGAAAATATTAATCTATTTTTTTGGCGCACTCGACTATTTTAACAGATGAGGATATGATGTGATAGTGACATTTTATTGCTATTTTGGGGGTCCTGAAAATCGTAAACACAACTGCAGAACAAATAAGAGCATTGCTAGAAAAACTGTTCAAAGATGCCGGATATACAGTGCCGGAGCTGCTTAAATACATCGAAAAACTTGAAAAAGATCAAGATCTAATGGCCGAAACGATCAAGAAAATGAAGCTTGAATCGATACGAAAAGCATCTGCTACCGCAGGCATGAACAGCCGATTAAAAGATGCGCTTCGAGAATAATCGGATATACAAGTCACAAGATCTAGATATATACAAGCGAATAATTCAAGAAATCGATAGCACTTCTCGTTCACCAAAACGCTGTTGATAAAATTTTACAATCAGATTACTTTTCGTCAAACTTCGACACTCACGCTAGATATAGATGTCGATTACAATGTTTCTACTTCGACATTGCAATCGACATCTATACAGACCAACTCATACTTCGACCCTACTCTTTAAGCACATATGTGTGCTTAACCACCGCAAACCAGGGTTGCTTTTCCTTTATAAGCGCATATTTGGTCTTACAGCGAACTTTCTAGCATACTCTTACCACGATCCCACTCTGTAAGCACGTATGTGTTCTTAAAGACCACAAACCAGAGTTACTTTTCCCCTATAAGCGCATATTTGTTCTTACAGCGAACTTTCGAGCGTGATCTCACGACGATTCAACTCATTAAGCACATATGTGTGCTTAACCACCACAAACCAGGGTTGCTTTTCCTCTATAAGCGCATATGTGTTCTTACAGCGAGCTTTCGAGCGTACTCTCATGACGATTCCACTCTGTAAGCACGTATAGGTACTAACGCACCACAGTCCCCTTTTGTCGTCTCTTATAAAGCGACGTTTTTCTGCGAATAGCCGGACAGATCAAAAAAGGGTTTCCCATAAAGTCTAGTTAGACTCTATGAGACACCCATCTCTAGTGGATCATATTATTTGACTGCTGCGAAGAACAAACGCTCTGACTCGCTGTCAGCTGGCTTCAGCTCAAAATCTGCGTAACGGTCAACCGTTTTAAAGCCCGCACGGTACAGAGCTGACTCGATCCAGTCTGGATCGTAAGCGCGCTGCACATGTGATTCTTCAAACCGATAAAACTTTGAATCGCGGTCACGCGAGAATATCGTTAGGTTATGCTCAATCTCGCAGCGCTCCTCTTCAAAGTCGCATGTCCATATATAGGCTACATCACGCTCATCAAGCACAAAGGGCTGTTCTTCCGCATAACGAATGAGCTGCTTTGGCGGATGCATATCGAATAAAAAGGAACCGCCGCTGCGAAGGCCGGCATAGGTAGCTCGGAAAGCCGCCTCAATATCCTCTTCCTCCGTCAAATAGTTCAAGCAATCACAAAACGAAATGACCGCATCAACGGGCTCTTGCAGCTCCCATTCACGCATGTCCTGTTGCAGCCACCGAATCGAACCGGAGCGTGGTCTCGTAACCGCCTGAGGCGTCTCATCCCACTTGCTGCGCGCGACGGTAAGCATGTCCGATGACAAATCGATTCCATACACATGGAAACCCGAGCGTGCTAACGGAATCGAGATGCTCCCTGTACCGCAACCAAGATCTACGACAGTAGCAGGCATGCCATAGCGCGACCAGCCGGCCCTTGCGAAGCCCAGCCACTCTGCATAAGGCATATCCTCCATCAGCTGATCATAGACAGCAGCGAACTGTCCATAAGAGCGTGTCATTGCCCGTCAGCTCCCTCAGCTGAGGAGCCTGAAGCGTTCGCTTGCTCTCCTGCTTGCTCGGTCGTCGCATCAGACGGTTCTGCCAAATAAGTCCAGCTGCCTTTCTGTGTGACAAGCCTTTCTCTCATCAGCTTGCCTAAAGCGCGTTTGAAGGCACCTTTGCTAATCCCGAATTTTTGTTTAATAATGTCGGCATCTGTCTGATCAGAGTATGGCATTCCGCCGCCTGGTCTTTCTTTAATGAAGGCAAGCAGTCGATCAGCATCCTCCAATCGTCCTACTTCCTTACGCTGCGCCATGGAGAGGTTAGCTCTGCCATCTTCACGAATGAAGGTTACACGAGCGCTTACACGCTCACCAAGTCTAAGCGGACGGATTCGTTCCGCGCTTGGAATAAGCCCATAAACGCCAAACCCTACAACGCCACCATCAATCATGACGAACGAGCCGAGCTGCAGCGTTTTAGTTACCCAGCCTTCAACCCATTGATTATTCCAGCTCTCAGGTGCATGGAAGACAAGCTCCGAGAGTTCCTCTTCAAAAGCAATTTTCGCTACGAGTCTTCCTATTTTGTCATGCTTCATCACAACAAATACTTCATCGCCAGGAAGAGGCCTGTATTCAATACTCTCCGGCAGCTCCGAAAGCGGAAGCAGCAATTGTCTGCCAAGCCCCATTTCTAGGAAGCAGCCAAGCCTTGGATGAACGTCCGCTACTTTCAGGCGAGCAAGCTCACCTAGCTGGAGAAGCGGCTTCTTCATCGTAGCAGCCAATCGATCCTCGGAATCGTAAAAAATGAATACTTCTACTGCATCGCCGATTTTTGGCTTAGAGCCTACAAGCTCGGTATAATGCATGAGCACATCCGATTCTTCATCGCTCAAAAAATAGCCGTAGGGCGACACCTCGCGTGCCACCCTTAAAGTCAAAGTTGTTCCGGCTACAAAACTCATGCAAACTCCACAACCTTCGCATCGGACCAAAGCCGCTCAATGTTGTAATATTCACGCTCATCGCGATGGAATACGTGAACGATAACGTCGCCGAGGTCAATCAGCACCCATCTTGCCGAATCCATACCTTCGATTCCGCGCACGCGATTGCCATTTTTCTCAGCTTGTTTCCGAATTTCTGTTGCGATAGCTTGTACTTGTGTATCCGAGTTACCGCTGCAAATGACGAAGTAATCCGCCACCAAGGAAATTTCTTTTAAGTTCAAAGCAACAACGCGCACCGCTTTTTTGTCTTCTGCTGCTGCGACTGTGATTTGAAGCAATTGATCCGAATGTAACGCCATAGCTCAGCCTCCTGTTAAATATTATTCTAATAAACTATTTCTTGCTTCTATTGTTAGCGGAAATATTCGTTTTCCTYTTTCTAATAAGAAGGAAATTGTAGAGTTAAAGCCAGCAAGCAATGCTTGATCCAATGAATGCTCGCTAAGCTCGCGAATTTTGTCTACTCCTGGAAAATCTCGCCCTGGTTCCATATAATCAGCAAGGCAAACAATTTTCTCAAGTTTCGACATGCCGCGGCGACCAGATGTATGGTAGCGAATAGCGTCCAGCACTTCGGTGTCCRCCACACCAAATTCATGTTCGGCTACCCACGCCCCAACGGGTGCATGCCATAATTCTTTATCATAAAGCAAAAGCTCTGCTGGCAATGCTTGATCGCGAATGACTTTCTGCATACGATCGACATTCCAGTACTTAGAAACATCATGCAAAATGGCAGCAAGCTCAGTTCGTACAGCATCTTCGCCAAACCTATTAGCTAATATGACCGCGGTTTCCATAACTCCCTGTGTATGCAGCCATCTTCGCTCAGGCATTTCCGCTCTTACTTTTTCGATCATTTGCTCACGATTCATACAGGTTGTACCTCCTCATGTAGCTATTCACCGAATCAGGCACTAAGTATTGAACAGACTGCCCAGCTTTCACCTTGCTCCTAATCGCTGTTGAAGAAATCGCAATGGCAGGCATGTGAACCAAGCTGACCCGCTCCTGCAAAAAAACCGGCAGTACGGAAATATCGACCGGATTGCCTGGACGCTCTAATCCAATAAATGATATTCGAGCAGCTAGCTGCTCGATTTCATGCCACTTCGGCAGGTCGTTGATGCGATCTGAACCGATAATATAGGAAAAAGAATGGTTCGGATAACGTCCCTGCAGCTCTACGATCGTGTCGTAGGAATAGCTCACGCCACCGCGCTGCAATTCAATATCAAGCGCTCGGAAGGCCTTGTTGCTCTCGATAGCATTGCATACCATTTCGTAGCGCCGCTCTCCGCTAACGCCTGGCTCATTCGCTTTGAGCGGTGGTCCGTATGACGGGATGAACCACACCTCGTCCAAGCCGCTCTGCTCTCGTGCGGTTTCTGCAGCAATCAAATGACCGATATGGATGGGATCGAAGGTGCCGCCCATAATTCCTATCTTACTCACTTGTTGAACGCCTCCCTATCAAGCAAAGTCGAAGCGTTAACAGCTCGTGTCTTCTAGTATGCCCTTTATGACAAAAAGCTGCATTCGCCGCGCAAGTCTCGGTCCTTATTATTTGCGAGCAGCTGTAGGAAGCTCGATTTGTTTGTTGTCCTTCGATTCTTTGTACAGAACGATCGTTTTGCCAATCACTTGTACAAGCTCCGCGCCCGCTGATTTAGCAACTTCAACGCCGATTTCCTTAGGATCGTCTAGACAGTTGTTAAGAACAGAAACTTTGATAAGCTCGCGCGACTCAATCGCCTCCTCGATATGACGAACGAGGTGATCGTTAGTACCGCCTTTTCCGACTTGGAAAATCGGTGTCAAATGATGAGTACCGCCTTTTCCGACTTGGAAAATCGGTGTCAAATGATGAG
>NZ_JBFRDK010000204.1:0-10398 GCF_052113545.1 Paenibacillus sp. TAF43_2 | reverse complement strand
CTTTAGAGCATATAAAAAATGATAGGGATGGAGGAGGCAGCACAATGCGTAAAACGTACAAAGCAAATTCTGCTCTTCGGAGATTTATTATGGTTATCGCTTTTTTGGCGATGACGGCAATGGTAACCTCAGCTTGCGGGCAGCAAGGAACGAGCGATGGGAAATTGAAAATTACGACAACAACAGGAATGATCACGGACGTCGTGCAGCAGGTAGGCGGCGAGTATGTCGATGTTAGCGGATTGATGGGGGCAGGAATTGACCCCCATTTATACAAGGCATCTCAAGGAGACGTGCGGAAGCTGGATAATGCGGACATTATTTTTTATAACGGCTTGCACTTAGAGGGCAAGATGGGCGAGATGTTCGAGAAATTGGAGAAGCGCAAGCCGACGGTAGCCGTCTCCAAATATTTGACGGAAGATCAGCTACACTCTGCCCCAGGGCAAGGGGCTGGCATGCATGATCCGCATATTTGGTTCAATGTGAAGCTTTGGATTTCTACAACAGAGGTGATCCGCGACACGCTGATGGAGAAGGATGCGGTCCATGCGGAGTACTACAAAGAGCATGCAGCAGCCTACATCAAGCAGCTGGAGGAGCTGGACAATTATGCGAGAGAGCAAATTGCACTTATTCCAGAGGCAGACCGCATTTTAGTAACAGCACACGATGCATTTGGATATTTTGGCGAAGCGTATGGTCTAACTGTCACGGGTTTGCAAGGTATGAATACGATGTCGGAGTACGGCTCAAAGGATGTTAGCAAGCTGCGCGACTACTTAGTTGAGAAAAAAATAAAAGCTGTATTTATCGAATCCAGCGTTCCGAAAAAATCAATTGAATCGGTCATAGAAGGGGCAAGAAGCTTAGGCCATGAGGTGAAAATTGGCGGAGAGCTTTACTCCGACGCAATGGGAGATGCCGGTACGTTTGAAGGGACTTATATCGGAATGGTGAAGCATAACGTGGATACGATTGCAGCCGCTTTGAAATAGCACATAAAAAAGGCAAGGAAAGTGAGTGATAAAAATGAACCAATCCACAACAGCAGCCAAGCAAAATACGAAACAAATTGCACCGCTTACGATTAAGGGACTAAGCGTTGCTTATCAGAAGAAGCCAGTGCTTCGGAACGTATCGTTTGAAGTAAGCGAGGGTGAGCTCGTCGGGGTAATCGGACCCAATGGCGCAGGTAAATCGACACTGATGAAGGCGGCTCTTGGCCTCATACCGAGTATTGGCGGAGAAGTGTTAGTATACGGCAAGTCTTATAAGCAGCAGCGGAAAATGATCGGTTATGTCCCGCAGCGAGAATCGGTGGATTGGGATTTTCCAACGAATGCGCTTGATGTTGTACTTATGGGCCGTTATGGCCATTTAGGCTGGTTCCGCCGCCCAAGCGCGAAGGATAAGGCGATTGCGCTGGAGTGCCTGAACAAGGTTGGCATGGCCGATTATGCGGGCAGGCAAATCAGTCAGCTCTCTGGCGGACAGCAGCAGCGCGTGTTTCTAGCGCGTGCACTGGCGCAGGACGCGAAGCTGTACTTTATGGATGAACCATTTGCAGGCGTGGATGCAGCGACAGAGAAAGCCATTATCACATTGCTGCAAGAGCTGAAGCTGCAAGGGAAAACGGTCATCGTTGTCCATCATGATCTAGCGACTGTGCAAGATTATTTCGACTCGGTACTGCTTCTGAATGTAGAGCTTCAAGCATTCGGCAAAACAGAACAAACCTTTACGCAGGAGAAATTACAGCGTACTTACGGCGGCAGACTGGCGTTTCTTGATCGCAGCATGCAGTCTCCGTCACGTTTTGACGGAAAGGGTGAGTAATTCATGGATAGAATATGGTCGATGCTGACCGATCCGAATATGCAATGGATTTTTCTAGGCTGTACGCTGCTTGGCTTAAGCAGTGGAGTGATCGGCTGCTTCTCGTATCTTAGGAAACAAAGCTTAATGGGCGATACGTTAGCCCATGCGGCATTGCCAGGCATATGCATTGCATTTATGCTTACTGGCGTTAAATCGATTGGACTGTTTCTCATAGGAGCAGGCATATCTGGTCTTATCGCAACGTTCGGTATTGGATATATTACTCGTAACTCTAAGCTTAAACAGGATGCAGCGATGGGTATCGTATTGTCAGGATTTTTTGGCCTCGGTATCATACTGCTTACACTTATCCAGCATGGCAGCTATGGCAATCAAGCCGGATTGGATAAATTCCTGTTTGGGCAGGCGGCATCTATGATTGCATCTGACGTTATTACGATGACGGTCGTATGTGTGTCTCTTATTACGGTTTGCACGCTGCTCTTTAAACAGTTTAAAATTATTTCCTTTGATCCCGGGTTTGCTAGAGGCATCGGTTATCCCGTAGCCTTTCTTGAGCAGCTGCTTATGCTTCTAATCGTCGTTGCTGTAGTAGCGGGCATTCAAGCGGTAGGTGTCGTACTCGTAGCTGCGCTGCTTATTACACCGGCCGTATCGGCTAGATACTGGACGGATCGCCWTGGGCTCATGGTTGTATTGTCAGGTATATTCGGTGCAGTCAGCGGTGCGGCAGGCACTTGGATTAGCGCATCGGTGTCTAACTTGCCAACAGGACCCGTTACGGTGCTGGCAGCAACATTGCTCTTCTGCATTTCCATTCTATTTGGTCCACAGCGCGGATTGCTTGCAAAAAGACTGGTGCGCCAAAGAGTGAAGCAAAGCTATAATCGTGACTCCGAAATGCTGCTTGAGGGCAAAGTGAAGAAGGAGGCGGCATTATGAGCGACTTCTGGATCTTGCTTACAGGTGCTCTAGTAGCAAGCTGCTGCGGTATTTTAGGTGTATTTCTTGTTTTGCGCAAAATGGCGATGATCGGCGATGCCATTAGCCACTCCGTCATGCCCGGTATCGTTATCGCGTTTCTGCTCAGCGGCTCGCGCGATTCTCTGCTAATGATGTTCGCAGCACTATTATGCGGATTGCTGACGACCYTTCTTATTCAAATGTTTCAGCAAAGCGGCATTCAATCCGATGCTTCGATCGGCGTTGTCTTTACAGCATTATTCGCCATTGGCGTCGTTCTAGTAAGCTTGTATGCTCGTCAGGTGCATTTGGACCAGGATGCGATTTTGTACGGTGAGATTGCGTATGTGCACTGGAATATTTGGGAGCTTGGCGGCGTAAATATGGGCCCGAAAGCGGTATGGCTGCTCGGTACAACGCTGCTGATCATAACGTCAGTTATCGTTTTGTTCTATAAACAATTCAAGTTATGCGCGTTTGATCCCGCCCTTGCGGCTGCAATCGGCATACCTGTAGCTATCTTTCATTATTTATTAATGGGTCTTGTCTCGATGGCTACTGTCAGTTCCTTTGAAAGCGTAGGAGCCATACTCGTTGTAGGACTGCTGATTATCCCGGCGTCTACCGCTTATTTACTGACAGATCGGCTCGGCCTGATGATCGTTTTGAGTGTGGCAGCCGGCGTAGCAAGCACATTCATCGGGTATGGTGCAGCTGTTTTATTAGATGCTTCAATTGCTGGCTGTATGGTCTGCGCAGCGGCATTATTGTTCGTTATCGCATTTTTGTTCTCGCCCTCACATGGCATTGTAATCAAGAAATTGCGTCTAAGAAAGTTAGCATAATCATTGCGAAAAGCATCCTTAATGGATGCTTTTTTCATATTTATTTCAAAAAAAGGTGTATAACTGCAACTTTTATCCAAAAAGAATCGTAATGTAATTGGTACATATTAGGAGGAAACTGAAGAGGAGAGAAAATTGAAAATGAAAGTGTTGTCAAAATTCGTCATACCGCTAGTTGTTTTTACATTATTGGTAACGGGTTGCAGCTTTGGGGGCAAAAACGAACAAAAAGAAAATGAGCAATCTACACTGAAAATTATGTATTACGATGAAGGTTCTTTCTTTCAGGAGTATGGCATGGTGTTCTCGGCATTATATCCAAATATCGAAATTCAAGTCGTAGAAAATAGGAAAATGTATCAAGGCGACAACAAGGATATGGATGCTGCACTCGACAAGTTTATTACAGAGGAGCAGCCAGATATTTTGATGCTTGATACTGATCAATACAAAAAGCTGGCACTCGACGGCAAACTTTATGATCTTGATCCGGTTATGGAGAAGGAAAAGTATAATACAGAGGGCTTGATTCCCGGCATGCTTGATTATTTGAGAGAAAATGGCGGCGGACAGGTTTTTGGCATGACGCCAAGCTTTTATAGTCAAGTTATGTTCTACAACAAGGATTTATTTGAGAAATACCAAATCGAGCCGCCAACCAATCGCATGAGCTGGGACCAGACGATACAATTGGCACGCCGCTTCCCTACGGATGGCGACAAAAAGGAACGCGTATACGGGCTGAAAATGGGCTACAGCGAAGATTTATTTGAAATGGCAAGCATTCTTGCTAATTCAGAAAACGTTAATTATGTGAATGCTTCGCAAAAACAAATGACGATAAACACAGATTCATGGAAAAATGCATTTAAGCAAGCAATTGATGCATTGGATTCGAACGCGCTTTATTTTGATAGCATGCGCAACCAAGGTGGCGACRAACCGATGGCGCAATCCTATGAGGACTATTTGTTAAGCGATCCCTTCATAGCGGGCCGATTGGCGATGACGATGGGCGATATTAATTTTATCAATCAAATCAAGCAAGCGGCTGAAAATGAAAAAGTAAAAGATAAGATTGTGAAAAACTGGGATATTGTAACTGTTCCGGTTGGACAACAAAATCCGGATCAATCAAGCATGATGTCTTTTAACAACATTTTCTCCATTCGCTCGGAATCACCGAGTAAGGACGCTGCTTGGAAATTCCTTAGCTATGTAACGAGTGAGGACTTTGCAAGAGTCAAGTCGAAGTCGAACAATTATAATGGCTTGCCTGTCCGCACTAAATATATTACGGATACAGAAGGACATAATTTTGCGGCATTTTATGATTTGAAGCCAAGTACATTTAATAGCTACAAGGATTTTGACAAGCTGCCGGAAAGCTTCTGGGGAGAATTTAGAGGGGCAGCCAGTCAAGAGCTTGAAAAAGTGAAGAAAAAGGAACAGGAACTGGATGCGGCGCTTGATATTTTGCAGGTGAAAGGCCAAGAAATGCTGTTGAAGGAAGATCCTGTACCTACTGAAGGTGCTGAAGGAGCTGGAACTTCGGAAAGCAGTGGATCTGTTACTACCATTGAAACAACGGAGTAAGTTAAGAGATGGGGAGCATGCTTACGCAAATTAGCGGAGGCTGCTCCTTTTTTCTGAGCAAGTATGATGAATTCGTGTTTTTTAGAGTGACTTTCATTTGGAATCTGTCGTAAATGTGCTAAAATAATTTACTAGTTAGGTACAACAACGATACGGCATTTACGAGGAGGCACAATATTGGGAGATTATAAATTGCTTGCGCTTGATATGGACGGGACATTGCTAAATGAACAGAGTGAAATTAGTACAGAAAATGCAGAATGGATTCAAAAAGCACTTGATGCTGGCGTTATTGTCAGCTTCTCAACGGGCAGAGGCTTTCGCAGTGCATTGCCTTACGCTGAGCAATTGAAGCTGGAAACACCTATGATCACAGTAAACGGCAGTGAGATTTGGCATCGTCCGCATGTGCTTCATAAACGTACTCATCTAAGCCATGTTTACGTGCAAAGGCTGCATGAGCTTGCTCTGGCACATGGCGAGCCGTGGTTCTGGGCGTATACAGCTGATGAAATTTACAATAAAGAGAAATGGATTACACCTGCTGATGATTATGCATCACATCACTGGTTGAAATTCGGCTATTACACAGAGGATGACAGCATAAGAGAGAAGCTGCTCGCTGAAGTACAAAGCTGGGGAGCGCTTGAGATTACGAATTCCTCACCGTTTAATTTGGAGCTTAATCCGCTCGGCGTTTCAAAGGCAAGCGCGCTTCAAGAGCTATGCGGCTTGCTTAACATCGAGATGTCGCAAGTCATTGCTGTTGGCGATAGCTTGAACGATATTGCGGCGATTCGCGAAGCTGGGTTAGGCGTAGCGATGGGCAATGCGCAGGAAACAGTCAAGGAAGCTGCAGACTTCATTACTTTTACGAATAATGAGCATGGAGTTGCAGAAGTGATTAGACGTTACCTTCTGAAGGGATGAGAAAGGTATGGATATTTTAGGCTGGACGTTAGTTATTCTATTATTTGTAGTAGGGATGGCAGGGGCTATTTATCCGATTCTTCCGGGAGCTCTTGCCATTTATGGGGCATTTTTTGTTTATGGCTTATTTTTCTCGTTTAGTGAATTTGGTTTTTGGTTCTGGTTCATTCAGACGGTAACTTTAATCGTGCTGTTTGTCGCCGATTATGCGGTTAGCGCCTGGGGCGTCAAACGATTTGGAGGCTCGCGAGCCTCAGTGATCGGCAGTACAATTGGTCTTATCTTTGGTCCTTTCGTTATCCCAGCACTTGGCCTTATTATCGGTCCTTTTGTGGGTGCCGTCATTGGTGAGATGATTATCGGAACACGTTTTGACAAATCGCTGAAGGTTGGTTTAGGTTCAGTTGTAGGATTGTTTTCAAGCGTAGTCGTGAAGGTAATTTTACAGCTGGCGATGATCGTGGTGTTTGTCCTATGGCTCGTCTTTTAATGAAATGAAATGAATAAAAGGTGGATAGCTCAATGATTAAAGTAACCGTATGGAATGAGTTTTTGCATGAGAAGATTCATGAGGAAGTCAAAAATGTATATCCAGATGGCATTCATCAAGCTTTAGCCAAAGGAATCGCAAGTGGAGATATCGAAGTGGCGACAGCAACGCTTGAGGAGCCTGAGCATGGCCTTACAGAGGAGCGTCTAGCCAATACGGATGTTCTAATCTGGTGGGGACATATGGGGCATGACCAGGTGGATGACGCCATTGTAGACCGTGTGCAGCAGCGTGTACTCGCAGGCATGGGCTTAATCGTGCTCCACTCGGGTCACTTCTCAAAAATTTTCAAGAAGCTGATGGGCACAGGCTGTGATCTGAAATGGCGCGAAGCAGGCGAGAAGGAAAGAATTTGGGTCGTAAATCCAGCGCATCCGATAGCAGCCGGCTTGCCGGAATACATTACGCTGGAGCATGAGGAAATGTATGGTGAGCATTTTGATATACCGGCGCCGGATGMGCTTGTATTTGTGAGCTGGTTTGAAGGCGGCGAGGTGTTCCGCAGCGGCTGTACCTTTAACCGCGGCCAAGGCAAAATCTTTTACTTCCGTCCGGGGCATGAGACTTATCCAACCTACTATAACCCGCAAGTGCTGCAAGTGATTCAAAATGGTGTGCGCTGGGCTTCTCCATCTCATGCAGCAGTGCCCGTACGCGGCAATCATCAGCCGCTGGAGCCCATTGGAAATAAAGGATAGGGAGACTTTGACAGACCATTATGCTAAAAAAAGACTCATTAATTAAAGGCACAATTATACTGGCAGCCGCAGCGCTGGTCGTCCGGTTTCTCGGCTTGTTCCAGCGGATTCCGCTCGAATACATGCTGGGAGCTGCCGGACAAGCGGCATTCAACTCAGCGAATACGATTTACTTATTACTGCTAACGATTGCGACGGGCGGCATACCGCTATCGATTAGTCGAATGATTTCACAGCGCTATGCGCTTGGCCGGCCCGATGAAGCCAAACGAATTTATCGAGCGGCATTAATGTTTGGAGCAGTGACAGGGATATTGCTTGCCACTGCGATGTTTGTTTTTGCACCTGCTTATGAACGGTTCTCGAAGGTGCCGGATGCAGCTTTATCGCTGCAAGCTATAGCGCCTGCGCTGCTGCTATTTCCTATTATTGCGATGATGCGAGGTTACTTCCAAGGCCGGCAGATCATGTCCGCAGGCGGTATTTCTCAAATCATGGAACAAATTTTGCGGCTCATCGGTGGAATTGGACTAGCCCTGATCGTTCTCGGCTGGGGCTGGGGAGATAAGTACGGCGCTGCAGCTATTGCGTTTGGTTCTGTGCTCGGAAGTATTGGTGCATTTTCGGTTATGATGTGGTTTTGGCGTAAGCTGAAAAAACAAGATCAATCGGAGCATGCCAAATCTGCTACTAATGTGAAGGATAAGTCGCTAAAGACAAGCTCCAACCTGCCTTATCGGACCATTTATAAAGAAATATTCGGCACTTCCATTCCTGCTGTCGTAACGGCGATGACGGTACAGCTTTTGTACTTTTTTGATATAACGATATTTATGCGATTGACGGAATCCTTTTATAATGAAAATTCAGCAACAAAAGCGTTGGCGGATTACTCCACGAAGGCGATGGGGATAGCAGGCATACCTCCGATTCTTGCGATTGCTCTCGGCGCTTCGATTATTCCGATCATTTCCTCGGCATTTGCCTTGAATAATATGAAAGAAGTACAGCGTCAATCCTCGCTCGTCATGCGGATTGTGTTGTTTACAGGCGTACCGGTTGCGCTGCTGCTGGCAGTAGCCTCTTATTCCGTAACTGGACTGTTATTTACGACACCAAGCGGAAGCGGGACGGTAGCGATGCTTACAGCCGGAGCGATCTTCCAAATTACAATGATGATTTCTAATTCGATCCTATACGGACTCAACAAACCTAAGCTGCCGATGAACCATACATTTATTGGTTTGGCGCTTAAAGTGGTGTTCAGTCTGGCGCTTGCTCCTTTGCTTGGCGTATACGGATTTATTATTGGATCTACGATTTGTTTCGTTGTCATAACGTATTTGAACTTAAGAAGCATTAACAAGGACGTTAACTTGAACGTGCTAGGCGGCAAATGGATTGCCTATTTGATCGCAATTGCTGTACCTGCACTCGCTGGCTGGGGAGCTGAGTACGGGGTGCTGGCTATTACGGGAGCATGGGCAGATAAGCTTTCCTATTTCTTGGCAGCTGCTGTTGCATCTGTTGTTGTAGGCTCACTTTATATCATATTGCTCGCTGCGCTTCGCGTTATCACACCAGAGGATGTGCGCTCGTTCCCAGGGCCGCTCCGCAAAATACTCGGGATTGTTTTAAAGCCATTTTACAAAAAAGCGGTATAATCATAAGTTTTCATGGAAGAAAGGACACAGCCCTTATAGGGGATGTGTCCTTTTTTTCGTTAGAGCTCCCATGCTGCTTCGAAAACTTTGAAAAACTTAAACATTCATTAAGCTAATGTTAAGAAATAGCAGAGAGAATTAGTAAGTTTTTTCCTCTAGACTATATATCAGTAGGATATGGATACACACTAGGGATAAGCGGAGAGGGAGAGAAACGAAAGATGAAAGCATGGTCGAGGTTTGTTTTATCAGTCGTTGTTTTGGCATTAGTGGCAACTGGCTGCAGCTTTGGAGGTGACAATAAGGACAGTAATAAAATGAAGCAGTCGTCACTGAAGGTCATGTATTACGATGAAGGCATGTTCTTTCAAGATTATGGCATGGTGTTCWCGGCATTATATCCGAATGTTGAAATTGAAGTCATTAGCAATCAGTCGATGTATAGTGAAGAAAATACAGACTACGATACTGCGTTTAACAAATTTATAGAAGAAAAACAGCCTGATATTTTAATGCTGGATGGAGAGAGGTACCAAAAGCTGTCACAAGAAGGCAAGCTTTATGATCTCGATGCTGTTATGGAAAAGGAAAAGTACGAAATCGAGGGATTGATTCCCGGTATGCTTGACTATTTGAAAGAGCAGGGCGGCGGCAAAGTATACGGTTTAGCGCCTAGCTTCTACAGCCAAGTTATTTACTACAACAAGGATTTATTTGAAAAATACAAAATTGAGCTTCCGCGAAGCCGAATGAGCTGGAATGAAACGATACAATTGGCGAGGCGTTTCCCTACAGACGGTGATAGGAAGGAGCGGGTATACGGTTTAAAGATGGGATATCGCGAGGAGCTGTTTGATTTGGCCATCATGCTGGCAGAGTCTGAAAAAGTTAGCTATGTGAATGCTGGGCAAAAGCAAATGACCATACATACGGATTCGTGGAAAAATGTATTTCAGCAGGCGCTGGATGCAGTAGAATCAAACGCGCTTTATTTTGAAAGTATGAGCAGCCAATCGGGAGCGATGTCACAGTCCTATGAGGACTACCTGTTATCAGATCCTTTCTTGTCCGGTCGTTTGGCGATGACGATTCAAGACGTTGGTTACACGAATCAAATCAAGCAGGCAAGCGACTATCCAAGCCTGAAAGATAAGATCGTAAAAAATTGGGACATTGTGACTGCTCCAATCGGACAGCAAAGTCCAGATGAATCGAGTATGATGTCATTTAATAATCTGTTTGCAATTCGAGCAGACTCTCCAAACAAGGAGGTCGCATGGGATTTTCTCAAGTATGTGACAAGTGACAAG
>NZ_JBFRDK010000203.1:0-10416 GCF_052113545.1 Paenibacillus sp. TAF43_2 | reverse complement strand
GGCCCGACTATCGCAGTTATTTTACCTTTAGGGATAACCATATTAACATCTGACAGCTTGAACATGCCTGCTTCAAGCGTTAACGAATGGGTTTGAATCGCCTTCATCGCCAGTTACTCCTCCTCAGCAAATACAAAAAGAACGGTGCGCCGATGCAAGCTAATAAGATGCCAACCGGCAGCTCAACAGGGACGAATAAGGAACGAGCCGCGGCATCGGCAATGACGACCAGAGCAGCACCGGTTATTATGGATACTGGCAGCAAATAACGGTAATCGTCTCCAATGAGAAGGCGGACCATATGAGGCACAACCAGCCCAACGAAGCCGACAAGGCCTGCGGCGCTTACTGCAATTCCTGCAAGCAGAGCAGATAAGAGAATAAGCAGAAGCCGCTGCAACTCCACTTTTTGTCCCAGCAAGCGAGCAGAATCGTCGCTGAGCAGCAGCAGATTGGCTGATTTGATCGCTGGTATCGTAAGAAGGAGGCCAACGAGCGCGTAAGGCAGCATAAAGCTGAAATGATGCCAGCTTCGTCCATTTAATCCGCCGGAAAGCCATGGAAGCACAGCTTGAACCCGGTCGCTGTAAACGACCATCACGCCATTCATAACGGCCCCCACGAGCGCGTTTACTGCAACACCGGCTAATACAATCTTAATAGGCGAAGCACCTTTATCCCATGAAAGAAAATAAATAATTAGACTTGCAGAGAGGGCGCCAACAAAAGCAGCAGCTGGCAATAAAAAGCTGAATTGCGGCAGCATCACCATCGTGATGACAGCAGCGAGACCGCCACCTGCCGATACGCCAATAATGCCGGGATCAGCAAGCGGATTGCGCATGACACTTTGCAGAATTGCTCCGGATGCAGCAAGGCATGCGCCTGTCAATAAACCAATTAATACTCTAGGGAGCCTAAGATCAAGCAATATTACGGAGTGAGCTGATGAATCGCCTGTGATAAGAATGCTCCATATCTCGTGCAGTGGAATCGTGATTGATCCAGATATTAACCCGATAAGAACGCTTAAAAGCAGAAATATGGGTGAGATGATGAAGGCCAGCTTACGTCTTTTTGTACGTGTTTCTTTATTCATAATCCTTATTTAGTATCCTTTCAGTTAGGCACTTCTTTCAGCAAGCGGTCCATAAGCTCAAGTGCTTCGATCACACGAGTTCCAGGGTTAGTACCGAACAGGTCCTGCGGCAGCACTTCAATACGCTGCTGCTTGACGGCGGATATGCTGCTCCATGCAGAATTAGTCTCCATTTCACGAATGAAGCTGTTCTTGATTTCCTCAGGATTGCCATGCGTCATGAAAAAAATGATGTCGGGGTCTGCTTCAACAACACGTTCTGCGTTTAGCTGCGCGTATTGCGGGAAGCTTTGCAGCCTCGGATAATCCGAAGCGATATTTACTCCGCCAGCGGTTTCGAGTATGTTGCCGCTCAAGGAATTAGGAAGTGCTRCCATGAATGTACCTGGAGCTCCATATACAAGCAGCGCTCGCGGCTTGTTGGCTTCATCGGTATGTTTATAAACAGCAATCTTATCAACAATGTTGGCGATAATTGCTTGTGCCTGCTCTTCTTTGCGAAGAAGTTGGCCTATCAGCTCAATCTGGCGTTTAATGTCGTCGATGGAGTTGGCACCCGTCAACAGGAGCTGTACATCGATTCCTTGAAGGACGGGAATATCCTTCTCATTCAATGGATAATTGCCAAGCACGACATCAGGGCGAAGCAATGCTATTTTTTCCATATCAACCTCGTGAGCATTCCCGATTTGTTCAGCTTCGAGGACTGCTCGATTAACGGGCTGAGCGGATGTTGTAGGTCGGCCGACTAGATTTCCTCCTAAAGCTGCCACAATATCAGCTTCGCCGCTGCCCAGTGCAACAATTTTGGCGGGAGGTTCCTTAAAGGCAATTTGGCGTCCTGCAAAGTCTTTTACTATCAGACTTCCATCGCTTATTTCTGAAGAGCTGCTTTTGCCGATACTGCATCCTGTAAAAACGAGCAACAGAAGCACAGCAAATAAGGGGAGACAAGTTTTCATAACAATTGCAGTACCTCCAAGCTAAATGGTATTGATAATCAGTCTCAATGATCTCTTCGAGAGTATAATGCTTAAAAACAGAGGACGTCAATACCTAAAAAGGGATTATATAGAAAATAAATAATTTTCTTTTTTTGTGTTGACAAAATGTGGGCATGCATGATAGTTTCATTCCTGAGAATGGCGTTTCCTGAAATGGGGATGCATTCTGCAGCAGATTGCTTTTTTTTTAATTGTATAATGATAATGATTATCATAATCAAAATAACTTTTTATTGATAATGATTATCATATTCATGATGTGAGAGAGAGCCATTCGGATAATCTGCTGCGAGCTTGGATGTCGGGAGTAAAGGAGGAGAAGAGAATTATTCGCAAGTTTGGAGTGCTGGCTTTCTTCATCATGATTACTTTACTCGTTGTTCCGTTTGCACCTGAAGCACATGCAGCTGAACTGGCTGATGGTACGTACTCGATAGATTATGTTGTCAAGAAAGCCGAAGATGAATCGGTATCAATGGCAAATGACTATTGGGCAAAACCAGCCAAGCTGATTGTGACCAAAGGAGCTTTGCAGGTACAACTGCAAATAAACCATAGCTCATGGGTAACGGAATACAAAGTTCCGAGTGACGGCGGGTACATAGATACGGCTATTGTATCTAGCAACGAAGCTGACAATACGAGAATCGTTAAGTTCGGAATTGCTGATCTTACAACGCCGTTAGAGTCCAAGATCCACGTAACGGTAGAGGATATTGATTACGATCACAGCTACACAATTCGACTAGTTTTCGATTCCCGCAGTCTGAAGCAGATCAGCAAAGCCGATGCCCCTGTCAAAGAAGAAAAGAAACCAGCAGCAACCACAATAGAACCAAAAAAAGAGACCGAAGCAAAGACAGGTAAAACAGCTCCTCAAACCACAAATAAGGTGACAGAAAAACCAAAGGTTGAGGTAGATAAGCCGAGCTCTGAAACGGTCGATTCTAAAAAAGAAGATTCTAAGAAAGAGATACAGGTCGAAGCTTCGCCTGCTCCAACCGTTAGTCCGATAGCGGCTGAAGCTGAAGGGCAATCATCGCCTAAGGAGACTTTAACCCCATCTACACTAGAGTCTGCCTCTGCAGAGGATACCCTAGCAGTGGACTCTGCTGAGACAGTTGTTCACGAAGAGCCGAAGGCCGATGTTCAGCTTGTTGGGGCTGATATGGATACACCTGCAACAGGTGAAGCTGCGCAGCAGTTGTCAGATTCGGCTTCTTCTAAGCGCGTGTTGTCACCGCTTGTTATTTCCCTAATCATTATTGTTGTCGGAGTAGCCTATATTCTTTTGCGCAAAACCAAATTCGCTAAAAAATAAGGAGTGTTCTAAATGGTAAAATCGATGAAAAAAACAAGTTTCGTTATGTTAATGCTCGTAATGGCTTTAGCTCTAGTTGTTCCATCTGCTTTCGCAAGTACTGGTGTAAGCTATGTCGTTCGCAACGCGGGAGATACAGCCAATTCTTATGCTGATGCCTATAAAGTAGGCGATGCAGTTGTAGCTAGCAATGGCACAACGACAACGGTTACATTCTCTGGTTCAAGCTTCATTCAATACTTGCAAGTGCAAGATCCTGCTACTGGAACATACAGCTATGCAGCTGCTAATTATACAGGCGGCAACGTTGAATTTACATTTGAAGTGGCTGATTTCACACCGAACCAAGTTGCCAAAATCCACGTTGTCGTTCCGCCATCACCAGGATTTGAAGGCTACAATACGGTTCACACAATCCAATTCAATTGGAGCGTTTAAGCATCAGCGAGCTCTACGGTTAGAATAGCGTTTTAAAAATAACAGGAGAGCAATGCTGCGGCATGTTTCGCTCTCCTGTTCAAAATGCTAGGGTACATAAGCGATAGCAGTTAAATGACGAAGGAGTGTTTTTTGAAATGCAAATGAAATTTCGCCGATTGACGGCGCTGCTCGTGGCGCTCGTATTGTTGCTGTCGGCCTTTCCTGTGAGTGCAGCGGCGGGTGTAACGCCAAATGGGGAGTATAGTGTTCCTTTTCTTTATGTGAAGGATGGAAGCAATGAACGATCGATTATTAACGATTATCTTAATCCGAGCACAGGCAAGCTGATTATTTCTAATGGCAGTGCAAAGTTTCAGCATGAGGTTACGCAGTATACTTCCTTTCAACATTTTTCGGCTAAATTAGCAGGAAAAGATAAAGCAGTAATCAATGGGAACACAATCAACGGCATAGAA
Organism: Paenibacillus sp. TAF43_2; assembly: GCF_052113545.1. Lineage (NCBI taxonomy): Bacteria > Bacillati > Bacillota > Bacilli > Caryophanales > Paenibacillaceae > Paenibacillus > Paenibacillus sp. TAF43_2. The sequence continues at coordinate 6,096 of NZ_JBFRDK010000203.1, read as the reverse complement.
GGGTATCAAGTCGTTGCTGTTCAACCAGCAGGGGACGGATTAGATCCGGATCACGTCGTTGTTAGCTATGATATTGAGAACTTGCAAGAAAAACAAGAAATTTTGATTCATATCGTTATTCCTTCAGTAAATTATGACAATTGGTATAATGTTCAGCTTCAATTAGATATCACAGGTCTGCCTGTTGATGGAGGAGGCAATAGTGGCGGTGAGACTGGAGCTGTAACTTTGGAGCAGCTCGAAGCTTTATTTACAGTTTCGAATGAGCTCCTAAGTACAACAACGGAGGGAACTGGCGATGGCTTCTATTTGGCTGGTTCTAAAGCGACTTTTCAAAATACGATCACTCAGGCAAGAAGCATTGCAGATAGCGCTGGCGGTTCCAATCAAGAGCTGATCAAGGCTGCTTACCTTGTTCTGCAAGAGGGCAAAAAGAAGTACGAGGCTGCTCGGCTTGTCGTGAATAAAGCGAATTTAGTACGTGCGTTAGAAGAAATTTCAGCTTTTGCGACAACGGTAAAAAATATAGGGACAGCAAATGGAGCTTCAGTCGCTCATGGGGTATTAACGGATGGTGAGTATTCGGTTGGAGCGAGCGTAAGGCTTGGGCAATGGATTGTGGACGCTCAGACTGTAGCTGCTGATCCGCAAGCATCTCAAACAGCCGTCAATAATGCTTTAAATGTGTTGACTGCCAATGTGGAGGATTTGAAAAAGCAGCAGTACAAGAAGGAGATATTACCGCTGCTTGTGCTGGACCCTGAAACAGGAGAAATATCCAAACACAATAAAGATTTCAAAACAGAAGTAAGTATGTTTACTCAATCGGCAGCGCCTTATTTTCAAGCGTATGCTCACGTTGTTTTTGCAGAGCCGATGGAAATTGCACCTGAATTAACGTTATATGGACAAAGCGCAAACGGCGAGATTTCCTCTAGTACGCTGACAGGTTATAAAACGCTTATCGAAAAGGGGTATGAAGGGCTGATACAGGCCTATCAGTTTGCCGCAAGACATCAAAAGGCAGACGATTCTATTTATCAAGGCTTATCAAAACTAGAGTACACAATTGGTACAGAGAAGCGAACAGTACTATTCAGCTATAATGCGAATCATCTTAATGCCTTAAACGCTTTGATCACTGCAGCGCGTCAACTGCATGATTCCGCTGTTGTTGGAACGGCTACTGGGCAATATGAGGCGGCGGCAAAAAAATCATTGCTTTCTGCTATTCAATTAGCTGAACAAACAGGGAAGAAACTCAATTCTACACGTCCAGAAATTGCAAATGCGGCAAAGATTTTAGAGAAATCTGTTCAAGTTTTTAAAGGAAGCCAGATTCGCAATATTTCTTTCGCAGCCCTGCATGCAACAAATGCAGCGTTATCGAGCATGGACAGTTACTTCCTCAAGCCGGCTTCTGTTACGTCCAATAACGGTGAGACTTATGTATCTTTTTCAATAAAGGACAGCAGCATCGTTACAGAGTTTAAAGTTGCTCAGAACAGCATACTTACAGATGTGACCGTTGTCAGTGAAAACAAGACGGAAAATACGAGGGTTATCAAATTTAAAGTGGRTGATTTAACGGCAATTGTGCCAGGGCAAGTTCGAATTATTATGCCAAACGTAATTGACCCGCGTACAGGCAAACCTTATGATGCGACTCATAACATTCGTCTGTTGTTTGACCATGGTGATCCAGCAGTTTTGAAGGCAGCTATTGCAGCAGCGAAGGCGGCTCATGATGGAGCAGCCGCAGGTACAGGTGCCGGGCAATATCCGCAATCAGCAAAAGACGCACTGCTTAGTGCAATTACAGCGGCGAACTCTATCGCAAACAATATACTGTCTACAAAGCAGCAGCTCATTGATGCAGAAGGCGCGGTCGAGCAAGCGCTGCAAGCTTTCCAAGCGACAAAAATTGTCGTTGTTGATCCGGTCAAACCGACAGAACCGGGAGCACTTGCGGACGGCAAGTATTTGATTGATATTCAGTTTTTAAAACAAGGCACTACACAAACATCGGTGATGGATGAATATGTAGCACATCCTGCTAGTTTGCTCGTGCAAAATGGTGTGAAGCATGTACAAGTCAATTTAAAGCAAAGCAAGGAAATTACCGGATTTACGATTGGCGGTTCTACGCCAGCAACGATCGAATCCGATGCTTCCGCTAACACAAGACGAGTACAATTTACAGTAGCCGATCTACCGGCTAAGCTGGATGGCTGGGTGAAAATTGATTGGCCTGAAGTGAAGTACCATCATGAATACAGCATTCAAATTCAGCTTGGCGCAATAACGCCAGTAGAAAGCTGGGACTCTGATTCATTTGGCTCTGTCGTCTCAAGAGAGACGCCAGAAGAAATTGAGAAAAAGAAAAAAGAACAAGAGGAAAAAGATAAGCTGGCTGGCAAAGATGCTACGGCTGCATTTAAAGATTTAACAAACAACTGGGCGAAAGAAGCCATTAATCGCGCATTGAAGCTAAACATCGTTCAGGGTTATCCGGATGGAAGCTTTAAACCGAATGCAACAGTCAATCGTGCGGAGTGGACGGTTATTCTCGGCAGAGCTCTGAAGCTGGAAGGCAAGAACGCTTCAACAGCTTTTGCAGATATGAAAAACATTCCTACTTGGGCACAGTCCTTTATCGAGCAAGCGGTAGCAGAAGGCATTATTAATGGCTATGAGGATCAGACATTCCGTCCAATGCAAAATGTAAACCGTACGGAAATTGCAGTCATGATCGTAAGAGCACTTCATTTGCCGCTGGAAGCAGCGGATTCGCTTAACTTTGCGGATGCAGTAGAAATTCCTTCCTACGCTAAAGCATACATTGCTACGGCAGTGAAGTACGGATTAATTAAGGGACTGGATCAAAATCAGTTCGGCGGAACGAAGTCCGCAACAAGAGCTGAGGCGATTACTCTCGTTTTGCGTGCTGTCGATTATTTAGAAGCGAAAGCAGCGGAGCAAGAAAAAGCTAAAACGGCATAAGAGGCAGCAAGGAAGGCTCCAGCTGTTGCAGAGCTTGAAGCGGGTGATTTAAACAGTTGGCATAGGAGGACCCTGATTAAYGGGTGTCCTCTGTGCTGTTTTTAAGGAGGTAAGAAGGAAATGCTCTATCGATTTATGAAGGGGTTATCCCTGCTGTTTCTTGCTTCGATGATGGCAGGCTGCGGATCGCTTGGAGCGGGAAGCGGCTCGGCAGATGCGCCAACTGCTGCGTCATCTGCAAACTCTTCGGCAAAAGTAGCGGCTTCGGGCACTGTATCCGAGGAGTCTAGCCAGCGCATCGTGTCAACGACCGTAGCTATTACACAAATTATGGACGCGCTTGAGCTTGATTTAGTTGGAATACCAAAAAGCGTAAAAACGCTGCCTGAGCGTTACAGCACCGTTACTAAAGTTGGGAATCCAATGAGTCCTGATATAGAAATGGTTAAATCCTTGAAGCCGACGGAGGTGCTGTCTGTCTCAACGCTGCAATATGAGCTGGAGCCTGTATTTGAGAGTGCAGGGCTAAAGGCTGATTTCCTGAATTTAACGAGTATCTCCAGCATGCAAGCTGAAATTACAGCGCTCGGAGAACGGTATGGGCGAGAAACACAGGCTGCTGCAATCGTAAATGAACAGAAGGAAATGCTGGCTGCCATCACTCGGAATACAGAAGGTAAAGAAAAACCGACGGTGCTGATCCTGCTTGGTGTGCCCGGCAGTTATTTGGTTGCGACGGAGCATTCTTACATCGGCGATCTTGTTCGTTTGCTAAGGGGAGTAAATATCGTGCAGGGCGAGCAGGTTGAATTTTTGGCTTCCAATACGGAATATTTGCAGAAGGCGAATCCGGATGTCATTTTGCGAGCAGCGCATGGGATGCCGGCTGAGGTTGTAAAAATGTTTGATGAAGAATTCAAAAAAAATGATATCTGGAAGCATTTTGAAGCGGTAAAGACGGGGCGTGTATATGATCTGGAAGAAACTTTATTTGGCACGACGGGAAATTTGGCTGTTGTCCAAGCACTAACCGCGCTCGCTCCAATGCTTTATCAGGATTATAAATAAGGATGTTTTTTATGCCAAAAACGATATTCAGCTTCATCGCAATTACGCTGCTCCTTCTGGCAACCATCGTATACTCCATGACGACTGGAAGCATCAGCGTTGGATTTGTTGAACTCATGAAAGGGTTGCTTGGCTCGCCAAGTGAACAGGTAGAGGTTGTTCGCGACCTGCGGCTGCCGCGTATAATCGTTGCTTTACTGACAGGGGCTGCGCTAGCCGTGTCTGGTGTACTGCTGCAAGCCGTAATGCGCAATCCGCTGGCAGACGCAGGTGTTATCGGCATTTCATCAGGGGCAGGCTTGGTTTCTTTGCTGCTTGTAACGATATTCCCAGCATTGTTTTTTTGGATGCCGCTGTTTTCATTTGTTGGAGGAGCAATAGCTTGTCTATTGGTCTATTCGCTTTCGTGGCGCTCTGGACTCAGTCCGCTTCGGCTTATTCTGGTCGGTGTGGCGATTAATGCTACATTTACAGGTCTTGGGCAGTCCTTTAATTATCGCGGCAGCTATGCGGTAACTAGCGTAAATCAAGCGATTTCCTCTATATTTACAATGAAAACCTGGGATGATGTACATATGTTGGCGCTGTATGGCGGTGTAGGCTTGTTACTCTCGATGCTGCTTGGCTCATGGTGCAATACGCTTGTTTTGCAGGATCGAACCGCTCAAAATCTTGGTTTGTCTGTTATGAAAGTAAGGCTGCTCGTTTCGGTTGTTGCCGTGCTTTTGGCTTCTGTTGCAACAGCTATTGGCGGGTTAATCGTGTTTGTCGGCTTGCTCGTCCCACATATCGCGAGGCTGCTCATTGGCTCAGACCATAAAGTGCTGCTGCCTTTCTCTGCGATTGGCGGAGCATGGCTCATTTTGACTGCGGATACGCTTGGCCGTACTCTTTTAGCTCCGACAGAAATTCCAGCTTCGATTGTCATGACAGTCATCGGCGGTCCTTTTCTCATTTTTTTGCTGCGAAGGAGCGAACGCGTCCATGGACATTAATGGAATAAGGTTTTCATATGACAAAAAAACTTTCCATTTGAACGGAATAACTAGCCGTATTGCGGAAGGCCGGATTACGACGATCATTGGTCCAAATGGCTGCGGGAAGTCAACTTTGCTTGGAGTAATGGCGAAAAATCTTCGGCCAAGCGAAGGTGAGGTGCTGCTGAATGGGAAGCAGCTCGCGCAAATCAAGCCAAAGGAGCTTGGCAAGAAGCTGGCCGTGGTGCATCAGCAGCAGGAAGCGCCTGCAGATTTGACTGTAGAGAAATTGGTTCGCTTCGGTAGATTGCCGCATCGGAGTAGGTGGGGACAAGAGAGCGAATTAGATGATGAAGCCGTGGATTGGGCGCTCAACTGCACGAATCTGCTGAACAAGCGAAAGCAGAGTCTAGCGCATTTATCTGGCGGCGAACGGCAGAGAGCTTGGATCGCAATGGCGCTGGCACAGCAAACCTCGCTGTTATTTTTGGATGAGCCAACGACGTATTTGGATATCTATCATCAAATCGAAATATTAGAGTTAGTAAAGACGCTGAACCGCAAGCATGGAATTACGATAGTGATGGTCCTGCATGATATGAATCAGGCTATTCGATACAGCGACCATATTATTGTAATGAAATTAGGATGCATCGTAAGAGAAGGTGCGCCTGAGACAGTCGTGACAGCGGAAACGATTAAGCAAACGTATGGCGTTGATGTTGTGATGAAAAACGACGGGTATACCGGACTGTATATGGTTCCATTAGGAATTTAAGCGTGTGTATATTACTTCTTATTTTCATGAATGAGAGCATTAAGCGCATATGTGTTCTTACAGCGCCAATAGTAACATTCATAAGTGTCTGTAAGAACCTATAGGTTCTTACAGAGCTCAAGTGCAGCCGGGTTACTCACAAAAAAGTGCAWTAAGCGCATATATGTTCTTACAGGGCAAAAAGTAACATTCATAAGTGTCTGTAAGAACCAATAGGTTCTTACAGAGCTCGAGTACAGCCGGGTTACTCACAAAAGAGTGCATTAAGCG
>NZ_JBFRDK010000202.1:0-10579 GCF_052113545.1 Paenibacillus sp. TAF43_2 | reverse complement strand
CTGATACAGCCTGCTCAAGCGCTTCTTTTGCCCATGGAGCAATGTCAGCTTCATCATTAAAGGCATGCTGCTTTCCATCACTTTGTACAGTCAATGCACGGAATAACATCACTGCAAATTCCGCACGGGTTACTGCCGCATTTGGCTTGAAGGTTTGATCCTTGTAGCCAACCACAAAACCTTTAGTCACTGCCTTGCGAATCGCAGCTTCTGCCCAGTGTCCGGCAATATCCTTCAATTCAATCTGGTTCTCTTGATTTCCGCCGGTGTTGCCACCGTTGTTGCCGCCATTGTTACCGCCGTTGTTGTTGTCAGGCGTTGTATCAACTACTGTAATCGTCAACACCTGCGGCTGTCCTGCGCTAAACTCAAACGTTAGCTTCGCAGTACCTTTTTGTAATTTCGCCAAGTAAGCCGTCGTAAACGTGATCCGATCACTATTCACAACAAAATCAGTTCCAGCCTGCAGCTGTGTACTGCCGTTCTTAATGGCTGTCAGTGTATTCCCTTTAAGCTCCAGCTTTATTGCAATTGCTTGCTGGTTGCTAGGGTTCAGATCAAATTCAGCAGCAGCTTTGCTGATTTCGCTATCCTGAACGATTGGTTTAATTTTGTTAAGAAGATCGGTCTTAACTTCGCCGTCTGCCATAATAGCGACAAAGTTGCGAGCTATAGCGTTATCGGCAGCTGATCCAGACGCGAGAGCCTTTGAAACGGCAGCGCTTGCCGATGCTTCAAGCATTTCATTGTATTTGCCTGCGCCTAACAGATATAGGTCGGTAAATGAACTTGAATTTTTTAATTGTCCACTTTCAACCTCAAAGGTGGATCTGGTGCTGTCTGATTCACGCGAGCTGTCAGATTCATTGAGCATGATTGATATTCCGATTCTTCCGTTCGTGAGCTCCGATGCAGGATTATTATGAACGGTATTAAACGGAATCTTTAAATCGTAAATAGTCGTTTTCGTATCTTCATCTCTCGTAATCTTTGCTGCGATATCAGTAATCGGAGCAGTCGGTGCATTGGCGCCTGTCGGACGAGTCCAAGCCCATATTACTTCTTTGTTGTCATTGGTGAGCGCGAACCCCAATTCATTCCGCGTAGTACTGTTGGTTGCAGGATTGCGTAAATCAATGCCTAACTGCAAATTATCCTCTCTCCAAATATTCCCTCCGGTTTGGCTATTAAAATGCACGTCGTCTGTAACGACAATGTATGCGTATAAATTGCTGTCGTCCCATGCGAAATGCGATCCTACGCTGAGGTCTTGCGGACCATCCCACGTCCCTGAAGTGACATAATCTTTGGTGTCCATTACAAATGCCGGAGTTGCAGCACTCTTTGCCGGATTTTCTGCACCTGCAGGACTTACCTTTTCGGCGTATGCTGCGTCAAATTTTGCCGTATAGGTATATGCTTTTCCGTCATCGAGTTGAAGTTTGAATGTGATCAGACCTGCAGCATAATACGGTAAATCTACGGTTACGGATTCGCCAGCCGCAAGCGCGTTAAATGTAATGGGAGTGAAATCTTTAGCATAAGAAGCCGGGGATACAATTGTTAATGTTCCGGGTGCAGAGGCTCTTCCTCCGACATTATACTTAACGTTGAATTGTTGTTTATCTCCGTTTTTGGTTAGGTTGAATACAAACGGTTCCGCCAATAAATCCGAGCCGTAAATGCCGTACGGATTGCCCGCCGGGGTGCTGTTTCTCAAGCCGGATGCGTAATAATTGTTGCTAAGCTCTACCGATGTGCCGCTATCGCGCAGCATGGCATACACATTATTATTCTGGCCGTTCTTGGACGGCTGGAAGTAAGAAGTGTATACATGGGCCTTACCGCCGTGGACATCAATACCCGGGTTGTTGCCGGGCAGCTGAGTGAAGTTTGCTTGCTGTAAGCGAACGATACCGTTATTTACGATCGCTCCCGCTACGGTCGGGCTTCCCCAGAACGCGCTGTTGTACAGGACTAGTTCAGCGTCTTGGTGGATTTTCGCGGTATTAGCTGCATCTCCCATTCTGACATACGCTCTATTCGGCTCCGTCGTGATGTTCGTATTAACCAATTCCGAGTTGATCGCGATTATTTTGGTGTGTTCGTCAGCGTCTTCCACATAGAGAGCATAGGTGGTTCCATCCGAACCGTGACCAATCATCGTCATTTTTCCTGGGTATGCGAATTCGCCGTTCCCCAGGTCTCTTTTCAGGAAGTGTATGCCGTATACCGAACCGAAAACGAAATTGTTGAAAATCGTTTGGTCTTCCACATCGGCGAATTTGAGCGCACTCATGTATCTTTGTACGAATCCGTACAAATCACCGGTAGGTGCCGAATATCCTTGGCCTCCCGGAAGTCTCAAAGCGTAGTGCGGATTGAATTGCATATTTCTAATAAATCCGCCTTCCGCGCCTCCTCCGACCCAGATGCCTGCTCTGAGGAGCGTGCCGCCTAAATAGTCTACATAGTGACCATCTGTTTTATAGGAAGCCAGATCTATTCCTTTATCCCCAATTGGGATCGTTAAATTGATTGCATATACGCCTGCGCCTTGTCCCTGTACCAAAAACGGAGTTTTTAGCGTTAGGTTAGGGTTGTCGAGATTGACGCTCGTTATATTCGTTTGCGCAATGTTAAGTCCTCTGAGCCCTGCGTTTGCCTTAAGCTGAATAAGAGAATTTCCGTTTTCTCCCTCAGCCCCGCCGGTGTACGCTGTAAAGATCGCCGTGCCACCGCCTTGTGTATGGTGCTGTACGTCCCATGTTCCTCTAAGTTCAACACCCTCGGGAACGATGACAGGACTATTCAGTCTATATCTTCCACCAGGTAAATAGATCGTACCGCCGCCGTGATTAGCTTTAATATAGTCAAGAGCTTCCTGCAGCTTTGCAGATATATCTACGGTCGGTGCGTTGCCGGTTAACGAGCGCGGGAAGTCAAGTCTAAGCACTGCGCTTGATGTCGGTCTAGGATGTACGTCAATATCTGTTTTTACGTCCTTCGGAATAGGTTCAAATAGATAATCAACATCATTAACGATTTGTACAGTCGTGTTTTTACCGTCAGCCTTAACGTCAAGTTTAAGGTTATCGATGTGAGCGGCAAGGTCAGCGCTCTCGATGTTAAGGTTATAACCTGAATTTACCGATTTGAATGTTCCGAAGTTTGCTCCAAAATGTGCATGTTTGTCTGCCTGTTTGAAATTGCTCTGACTGACTAATGCGCTTCCTCGGCCCAGGAAGTTCAGCGCATAATTGTCATATTCATCAAACGTGCTATCCTCAAAGGATATAACTCCGCCTCTGGCGTTGCTTACAATCGGACCTTTAAATGCAACTCCGTTGAATTGAACAGAAGTGTCGAAACGTTCGTTGAAATATACTGCTGTGTCGCCTCCGAATTCCGAGTTCGAGAGCAGCAGACCGAAACCGTTAACGTTGTCAATGTATATACCCGTTTGGCTGTCTTCGATTTTCAATCCATAGAATTGCGCGTTCGGTGCTTCGTCGCCCCCAGGTTCTCTTCCGATCCACATCCCCGTCTTATACCCGGAAATATTCAATCCCGAGACATATTCCCAATCTGATCGGTGCATCATGAATCCGGTAGCGTTCTCTCTTGTGTACGCTCTCGCATCCGCAAGAGACGGTGCGCCGTCAAGACCTGAATTTGCCCAGTATTTCGGATCAATGTCAACGTTCTCGATACGTCCGATATCTGTACAGGTGTGAACCACGATGCCCTTGTAGAGAGCCGTCATATTGCTGTTCACAACATAATGCATTTCGCTCGGCAGGGAAATGAATCCTCCCCACGCGTTTACAAGAGTAACGTTATCAAGCGTCACGCTGTTCCCGGTTCTCTGATAGAACGTCCACGGATACGGAATTCCTTTTATATCCTCAAATTCCCCTGTCTTCTGACCATCTGCGTTCCTCTTTTCAACAGTGGTAGTAGCATTTATATCTTGATTCGGATACCATACGGAAAGGTTCGTTACACCTGTGCCTTGTTCCATGTCTATGAATCTATCGGACACGTTAGCTACTTTTTTGCCGCCAGTCTGATTTTCTCTCTCGTCAGAGTCAACATACGTGTCATAATTGGCGGAATTATGTCCGGCATAGACTGCAAGAATAGTTCCGTCGATTTTACCATCGTAATCGTCCGCATCCGGATTATCCCATTCGCCACGGAGCTGTACGCCTGCCCGCAAATTTAAAACCTGTTTATATTCGTAGGTTGTACTGCCTGTCGTGCTTTGAACGCTTATTGTGCCGGTAGTTTCCGTGTAGAACGCAAAGGTTCCCGCCGGAATATATACTACGCCGCCGCCGTCATTATAAGCCGCATCAATCGCCGCCTGGAAAGCCTCTCTGTTATCGAAATCAACTAAGCCTTCCGCTTCTGCCATCTCTGCTGTTTTCGCACCGAAAGCGAGTACGTTAAAGTCCGATATCGCCCAATCTTTCGCGTCGTGTTCCTGAACGATTGCCGTTCTCATGTGTTTTGCGTAATCATATCGATCCGGAACTGTGAGCACAAAAGTTTTAGTCTTGGTTACAGGAGCGGCTACAGGACCTCTTTTTACCGTCGCCGTGAGCGTCACCTCGCCTCCGCCGTCCGGACGGTTTGTCGGTATCACGCCTGCAGTGGTTATAAGGGCAGCAGCGGAGGTCGTCCATGTAATATCCGTCATATTTTCACCCATGGACGGGAGAACTAAGTTCGTCGTCACATTAGTCTCAGAAGCATTTACGCCTTTGATTAAATTCCATGTCAGTTTATTCAACATATCGTTTACCGCTTCCTCGTCGGTTCCGGTCCCTGTTCCGCGAACGACGATATTAAATGTTTTAACAACGGGTGTTGCCGTTCCTTTGCTTACTGTCGCCGTGAGTGTTACGAATGTGTTCACTCCTTGACGAACTACTGCGCCGGTGTTGCTGTTGATCACCGTGTTATTGGTTGATGCCCACACAATGTTCGTATTCGATGAACCCGCCTTAGCAAGATTCAAATTGGTTTCAACCAGATCCTGTCTGGTATTCGTACCCTTGATTGCGTCCCAAGTCAGCGCATCCGAAACAAGTTTTACCGCTTCTTCATCCGTTGGAGGAATTTCGGTTATGCGTATGCTCTGTATGATTGCTCCGGCTGCACCGATCCGGAAGTGCGCGCCTTGGTTTTGTGCTCCTATCGCAAAATTAGCTCCGTTAAGCACACCCTTTGAAGTCACCCAAGCGTTTCCGCTTCCTGTGGCCGGAAGGCTCGCTGATCTATACGCTTCAAATCCAGAGAAGCTGCCGGGATATATGGTGTTATACTGCAACGAAATACCGCCCGCTGCGCTCGGTCTCCAGTAGGTGACCGCTAATTCGACCTTGTTTGCTTGCTTAAGCTTAAGGTCGTCTACAATGACGTACATAAAGTTGCCGATCTTCACAGCGTTTACGCCGCTTTGAGTGACTACATCCACTGCGGTACCGCCGTCTCCAATAAGGCTGATGCCTATGCCTTTGCCTTGTAGTCCTTTGTACGGTCCGGCCGGATCTCCACCGTCGCCGAAACCGCTTCCAATGGTATCGACTGCATCAAATGATTCAGGAACGTTGAAGTCAATGAACACTTCAGCAAGTTCGTTAGTCGTACTGGCTACTGTCAAATTGAAAATTTTATGAACAGGTGCTGCATTGCCTTTGGTTATTTTCGCCGTAAGGGTTACGGCTTTTCCTACGTCAGGGTCGCGAGTTACACTGCCAGTAGCGGTATTTATGATACCTGCAGGTTCAGCCGACCATTCTATAGCCGTTTCGTTCGCACCCGTTGTCTTAAGAGTCAACCCCGTTCTTACTTCGGATTGAATAACATTCGAATTCCTAATCGTGTCCCATGTCAGCTTATTAGCTGCGTCCGATATTGCTTGATTGTCGTCAAGATGCTCCACCTTAACTCTTGTATGCGTTCCTGCGAAAGGATATTGCGTATTTTGAGCCGTGCGTGCGAATGTATAATAGATGTTTCCTGTTGGTTTTGTAAATGTCGCAGTATAAACGCCTGTACCCAGAGTACCTGTCATCCAATCGCCGACCGCAGGAGCGTTACCAGTGGTGTTGATTGCGAACTGCACAGCCTGGCCGTTTGTTGGCGCTGCTGAAAATAACGTAACGTTGCCCATTGCCTCAACAGCTGTAGGAATAGGTTTCGGCGAATCCACGGTATTCTGAAAACGCGGGTTCTTTATATAGATGTCGCCTTGGGGTACGGAAGACCATTGCATTTGCAATCTCCCCGCCTGTACCGTATCCAAATGAACGGGATTGAAACCATTCGGAGAATTGGCTGCTGATAATTGCGCATAAACCGTAATCCATTCATTAACCTTTCCATTTTTGATTTCGTTAACATTAAGGTTAAGACGCGAATTGGTGTCAAGATTGTTACCGCCACTTGCCATGGCGATCCAGTTATTGCCGCTGAGCTTTAAAAGGTCCGAATGTGTAACATACATATCAAAAACAAAATATTGATTCGCATAAGCTGATAAATCCTGATTGCCGCTGCTGCTAACAAAGCGGGCATCCCAAAGCCGTTCAACACCGGCGCCTATTTTTCCAGCGCCCAACTTAACCGCGTTATTTCCGTCCGGCGCAATAGCGCTGCTTGTTCCCTCTTCTATATTAGGAAAATACGTCGCAACCCGGGCGTTAACCTCCGCCGGCACAGCTCTCACCGTCAGGGTAAACGTTTGTATAGCACTTGCATTACCCTTGGTTATTGTCGCCGTTAGTACGACGGTTTTGTCTACTTCCCTATTCAATAAACGATTTACGCCTCCGGTACTGCTTATTGCCGCATTGTCCGAAGCCCATGCTACGTTAGTTGTCCCTATTGTTGTCGGAAGACTGAGTTGTGATTTTACATCGTTATTCGAAGTATTACTGCCTTTAATCGCATCCCATGTCAGAGACGCCGCCGCCTCATTTACCAATGTTTGTTCGTCAATAGACGTTACAGTAATTCTTGAAGATGCGCCGATGAAGTTGTAGCTGTTGTCTGCTTTCGCCCGCGCAAATACATAATAAGTCTGCGCTGAAGGCAATGTCGCAAATTGATGAGAATAAACATTATCGTTTTTGCTTCCATCCACCCAGCCGGCTGCGGGAGCGATCCCATCTTCGCTTATTGCGAATTCCACAGCTTGCCCGCTAGCCGGTGCGTTCGCAGTTACTGTTTTTGTTGCTACATCAAGTGCGGGAGCCGTTGAAGGTGAAACCGGAACGCCTAGCTTACTTTTCTGGAAACGCGGGTTTTTTATGAAAACGTCAGTGCTAGGTACACTCGTATCCCATTGCAGATGCATGGCTAGTCTGGTTACTTTGTCTAACCAGGCGTCATTGAAATTCCCGGCTACGGCACTTGACGAAGATAACTTCGTATAGACCGTCGCCCATGTGCCCACTGCAGCATTTGTGACTCCGCTCAAATCAAGCTGGAGACGAGAATCGGCGTTGAACTTATCCGCAGCGGGATTACTGTCGCTTACGATGACGAGCCAGTTATTGCCTAGCATATTTTTAAAGCTCGCATTTGGAATATACATCTCGAAAACGAAGTATCCGTCCTTGTAAGCGGATACATCTTTTAGAGGCGCTACGCTCGGCGTGAAGAGGTTATCCCAAGGCCCCCCGCCCTTTGAGGTTCCGGTGTTTAAACTCCACGCTTTCTGTCCGTCCGGCGCATCGGCGTTTGTCGCCGTATTACCATCTGCCCCTGCATTTACGGTCAAAAGAGATACGTCATCTCCCCATGCCGCGCTGACTGCCATAAGCGGAGAAAACAAAGTAAATAGCATCGCTGTCACAAGTAAAGATGCTAATAATCGTCTTTTTTTCATTCTCAAATTTCCTCCATATATCCTATTTTTAGGTTTTGAAGAGATCCCATAACTCTTTCAAACTTCTTCACTTAAATACTAAATTCAAAACTTTCTATGATTTTATGTAGTGCACAAAAAAAGTGATCCTTTACACCCAATATGAACCCCTCATGTGTGGCCTGACAACACTTTCCCGCTTTTACGCTAGCTGCCGCATCACCTCTACTATTCCATATGTCCAGTCTTGTAAATGCGCACCCGTCCACAATTGACCCGATGTTAGCGTTTTCACGAGCTCAAAAAAATAACAAGATTCAAAGAGCGATAAGCGTACGTGCAAATAACGTAATCTCACTACTTCTTTTAACCCTGTAATAAGTTCCCGGAACACGATTTGTATATTGGGGACTTATCTTATCATACGAGTGTTGCAATAAAGTTCCAATGAGGCAGTCTTATCCTTTACGGGGGCAATATTAATTTAATGAAAACAGAGCGCCGTCTCGCTATACTTACATTTAATATATATCGAGTACGAGGAATAGGACGAGGTATCGTCCCCAATCACCATTCAACTTGTAATTTTCAAATCTACCAGTTCGTCAACCCCTGCCTCCTCGTTCCAATGAACTAGCTCAACCCTAGATTGAATTCAATCTTGATTTCAATCCTAAATTTCAATTCCTCCTGTAATCTTCTAAAGCAAATAGGCTTCACCAAAAAAACCACTTCAGATGAAGTGGTTTGAGTTAATAGTTTGGAGGTGCCTAGGGGGATCCTCACCCTGCTGAGCTAAAGGCCTGGATATAAAAACTCGATATTTCTTTCTTATGGGTGTGTTTTACCCTAAGTGGACTGCCGCAGGAATCGGTTTAATTACCATAGACATAGAAAACCCGCCTAAACAGTTTGATATCTGCTCAAGCGGGTTTTTCCATGAATCTTATCTATCGATTGAACCCAGCGTCTGTAGCATCCTGATCAATACAACCGCCGCTTGCGCGCGTGTCGTCTCCCCCTTCGGATCGAACGTATTTGCGCCCGTGCCTGTCATGATATGAAGCTTGACCATCAGGCGAACGTCCTCAAGATAGGCTGTATCCGCGTTTCCGATATCCTTGAAGCCATTAAGGCTCACCGGCTCTTTGGATATCGGCAACTGTTCAAGTCTCGCCACTGCTGCCAGCATATTAGCCATTTCCTCTCGTGTAAGCGGCTGATTAGGAGTAAAGTTGTTTCCCTTCACAAAGGCGAGCAGTCCGAGCTCTTTCGCTGTGGCTACCTCGCCGGAATACCACGTACCTGGTTTGACATCGTCATAAGGCGCCATGTCCGTATCAGATGTGCCGCGTCCAAGCGCCCGGACTAACATAGCAGTAAACTCTGCTCTGGTTACCGCTTTGTTGGGATCATACAATCCGCCGCCTACGCCTTCGACTAGACCTTTCGCGGCAGCAATATCAACATCAGATTTGCTCCAATGCTGCTGTACATCGGCAAAGCTTGCCGTGTTTTGTGCCACAACGTAGATACTATTTGAATAGGAGCTGATCTTCACAACCCATACGCCCTCAATCTGTTTCTTCTCAGCTGCCACAAACTCCAATTTCCTTGTCGTTACGTTATAGCGGAATGCACCCCATTGCGCAGGCATGCCTGTTACGCTCTTGGGCATCGGAATCACTCTTGTAAGCGCCTTGCTGAACTTATCTGCCGTTCCGATCGCTTGTCCCGTCTTGGTGTTTATGATTTCGATATGAAAATCTACAATCGCACCCATCGCTTGCCCATTCGGCAGGCTGTTTGCAAATACTGCTTGGATGTCCTTGTCGCCGGACTTGTCGGTTAGCGTGATTTTAAAGCTAATGTCATCGTTATTCACGTTATTCTTAGCTAGCAAGTCTTTCAGACCCGGAATGAGCGATGCCAGATTAACCGGCACTTGATAGCTACCGTAAAGGGTCTTAATCTCGATGAAGAAGGTAGCATTCTTGCCCTCAATGCTCGTCAAAATACTTGCTGGTATTCTGACATAGGCAACGCCGTCTTTTGGTGTAACTTCAAGAGTGACGGACGGCTTACTGCTGTCGATTTTTGCCGAGTCAATCATAATGCCGTTTTGGTCAATATACAAATGGGTTGAAGCAACAGGAGTAGTTCCACCACTACTGCTGCTATTAACAACCTGCGATACAGTAAATGTTACCGGCGTCATGCCTCCGGCCGACACTGTTACCGTAGCCCTATATGTCCCTGCGGCGAGTCCGTCATTCGCTTTTAACGTAAAGGTCGTCGAAGGCATCTMACCACTGAGCGTTGTCACCGTCGGCTGCGTAATCGTAAAGCTACCGGCGTTCGTACCGCCGAGCGCTGTCGCCAAGCTCGCCAAGTCGCCAGTTCCCGTTCGCGTCACTGTGACCGTTTTCGTTTCCTGCGTCCCCGATGCATAGCCCACAGTCAGCGCATTTAGCTCCTCATCCGACAACTTGCTAATCGCGTATGTAACAACAAACCTCGTATATTGGTCCGCTGCCGATGTCGCCGATGTACCGCCCGGCGTCGTTACCGTTACGTCTACCGTTCCTGCACTACCCGCCGGGGCGATGGCCGTGATTTGTGTCGCCGAGATCACCGTATAGGACGTCGCCTCCGTTGCACCGAACTTCACCGCCGTTGCACCGGACAGATTCGTTC
>NZ_JBFRDK010000201.1:0-10611 GCF_052113545.1 Paenibacillus sp. TAF43_2 | reverse complement strand
TTGTTGAATACCGCCTTGTAGCCATCGAGCGTGAAATGGACCGGGAACAGCCATACCTTGCCGGAAACGACAGCCTGCGGCGAACTAAAGGAAGAGCTTAAAATATAGAGAAGCGGCAGAAGCACCACTAATAGAACCACAGTCAGAAAAGCATAAATGAATGCCATGAATAATCGATCACCGTTTGATTCTCGAATGGTAATGTTTTTTTTCATAAAGTCTCCCTTCTGCCTCAATTACCACAGACTATTATTTGAAATTTTTCTAGCGATATAGTTGACGACAATCAGCAATGTTAAATTAATAACGGAGTTGAAAACTCCGATTGCTGCTGAGAAGCTGAAGCTCGAACCCAGCAAGCCCACTTTATACACATAAGTAGAAATGACTTCTGAGGTCGCTAGGTTAAGCGGATTTTGCATCAAATAAATTTTCTCAAAACCGAGCTTCATCAGATTGCCTAAATTAAGAATAAGAAGAATGACGGATACCGGAATCAAACTTGGAATATCGACATTAATAATTTTTTGTATTCTCGATGCCCCATCAACCCTTGCCGCTTCATACAGCTCAGGATTGACGCCAGCTAATGCCGCAATATAGATAATGGCCCCGTAACCGGTATGCTGCCACACATCCGACCAGACATAGATGGATTTGAATAATGAAGGAATACCCATAAAGTTAGTGTTTTCCACACCAAGCATTTGGAACAATTTGCTGACGATCCCTACGTTTGGGGTCAAGTTGACAATTAAGATCGAAACCATAATGACCGTTGATATAAAGTAAGGTGCGTAAGAAACCAGCTGTACACTTTTCTTGAATAGTCCATTGCGCACTTCATTAAGCGCAAGCGCAAGGATGATTGGGGCTGGAAAGCCGACTAACAAGCCATAGAAGCTAATGCCAAGCGTATTTTTCATATAGAGCCAAAAATTTGGAGATTCGAAAAACTGCTTGAAATATTTTAGCCCGATCCACTCGCTTCCAAAGATACCCTTAATGACGTTGTAATCTTTGAACGCGATCACGATGCCCGCCATGGGGACATATTTGAATATAATGAGATAAGCAATCGGCRATAAAATGACGAAATACAATTGCCAGTGGCGAGCCATTTTGCGTAGAGGCCCATACCTTCTTGCTGGGTGTGCAAAGGCCTGCGGAACGGAATGCCATTCATGATTAAGTTTGGACAAGGGCTAGCCTCCTTTAACATTCTCATTTTTGGTTGCGCTTTCATGTGATCATTTTATAAGCTGCCCTCACTATGCAACAAGATACATTAATTGCGAGCTTAACCTTTTTCGCATCGCTGCTCCATAAGAAACGGCAGCACCTTATACTAACGGTGCTGCCGTCCCTATAGCATCCATTTTTCGATAAAAGAACTAACATAATTCTTGCGCTTAACGATTTTCAACTCCATGAATATTCAGCCATTTTGCTGCTTCAGCGTCTCTGAACGGTATTCACCTGGCGAGCATCCAACCACTTTCTTGAACACTCTCGTAAACGAAATCGCACTTGTGTAACCAACCTCTTCCGCAATATCCTGAACCGTCCTCCGTGTCTCTTTCAAAAGCCGCTTCGCTTCATTCAGCCGAATATCAATTAAGAAATCAATGAACTTCTGGCCTGTTGTTTCTTTGAACAGCTTGCTTACATATTTGGCATTCATATCATATTTCTCGCTTAAATATTCAAGCGACATATTCGGATTTACATATTCCTCTTCAATAACTCTCCGCATCTCCTGAATAATGGCGGCATGCTGACCGCTGTAACGCATATCTGCAAGCGTATGCTCAAGCTCTGTCATTTTACCGATGATCGCCTCGTGCATTTTTTCCAGAGAATGGCAGTTATCCAATTTTCCCGTTAGAACCGGCAGTGCTTCGCTTTCCCATACGAGATTAAATTCATTGCCGAGACCAGACAGCTCGCGTCCCAAACTATAGAGCAAGTAATTAATAACGTTCATAATCTCGTCCTTAGTGAGCAAGCCTTGCTTCATCTGGCTGAATAAATCGTCTAATTCTGCTCTCCAGCTCGCTTCTGATTTGCGGAAGGCATAAACAGCAGATCTAATCATCCCAAGATAAGCGTATACTTCAACTTGGCCTTGATTCATCATATCCTCGCGTGTAATTAGGCGATTTTCGCCAAGCACCATTTTGTAATTAAGTGCTTCCAAAGCCTGTTGAAACGACTTTGCGATTTCGGAATGCTGCAAGGCTGGATCACCGATTCCTATACTAATCGTGAACTTCATATTTTGTTCAATCCAAGCCCGAATGCTGTCACAAAGCTGAACTAGCATGGCAGCATGAGCATTTCCGCTCTCAAATAAAATAACACTGAGACGAGAAGAGGCTGTCCATTCTGCCCAGCATGCGTATCCGAAGCGTGACGACTGCTCATAAGTAATGCTTCGCAGAGCGAATTTCAACAAATTTTGATCGTTTCGCGAATAACTGCTGCAAAACTCTCCGTACTTATCCAGTTCCATGACAATAAGCGTATGGCGATCCGCAGGCGCGGGAAGCTGCAGCCGCAGCGCTTCGCGCTGCCATTCCAGAGGCGTCAGCTCCGCTCCAGCTTCAATAAGCTGATGGAATAGATTACGTGTCCGTAAATGAAGATCTTCCTTATACTGCTGCTGATATTGCCTTGCCTGCTCCGTTAAATTATCAAGTGCGGATTCGATAAAGACAAACTCGTTAATCCTGCCAGATCCAATGTTTTTCCCACTTTCTGCCAGTGCTAATTTATATCCGCTGAAGCGTGACACAATCTGTTCTACCGGCTTCGCATTTCGCCTTGATATATAAATCATCCATACGAGACCTGCAATGATCATTAGGAGCCCGATCACAAACCATACATTATAAAGCAACGATACCGTTTGAATAAATGTACCTTGCACAAAACCGCTAATATAAGACCAATTCGAATAACTCGATTTATAATTTGCATAAACGCGCATAGAATCTACAGGTTCTGCCTCATTGAGCAATTCATTGCCTGCCCCGTCTTTGATGCGAATGAAGCTGACTTCCGAGTTGTAAAGCTCATGAACTAAACGCTCCAAAGCATCCGTTGCGACATTGACAACAATCATTCCTTTTTCACCCGTCATGAATGGAGCACCTCTCACGAGGCTGACAACATCCTTGCTCTCCAATACTGTGAATTGCTTAAATGTCCGCTTATCCGTCCATTTCTGAGAGATCGTATTGCGATATTGCTCGATAAAAGCTTTGTCTGGATAGGTGTCGATATGTCCGCCTGTCGCATTACTCAGCACAACCTGATCTTCATAGCGAACCAGATAGACTGAATCAATGAGTGGATAATAAGAAATCATATCGTTCATTTTCATGACGGCGCTAATGTTAATATAAGGGTCACCGTTCTCGTTGCTGTTGAAAAAATCGATAAGTGACTTGTTGTTAATCGATTCCTTCATCACCATGTTATCTATTGCTCGTAAAGACGTGTCGATTAACCTCATCGCTTGCAAAGACAACATGCTGTTAGCATTAATAGCTTCTTTCCGACCCTGCTCACTTATTAATTGAAAAAACACAAAAAAAGTGAAGGTAACTACGATAATAAATATCGGCATATAGGAAAGAAGCAGCCGATTAAACCACGATTTGCTCATCATTAGCCCTCACCCTTTTCTCTGATGATTTGCGCCGTTTTCTTGTTTATGAACAGCCGCCCTTTACCTGAAATTTCAAAGCCATGCAACGAACACATTAACTTTCTCTGCAAAAGCACACTGTAATTATTTCCCGGGTGATGTAAACCAAAGAAACCCCGATACCGTTTCCGTATCGAGGCATGGCAGCCTCTTCAGGAGCAATGCCCTCTTCTCATATGCAGGCCGTGCGAGTTTGGTTTTATTTATCTTAGGCGGTAGCGCTGGTAAGATCAATAAACCGTTTTCAACTTCCTGCATTGTTTTCGCCAAAACAGCCGCTTGCCAACACGATTAACGCTGCTTTCTTTGCAATCGGCCATAGGATTAAAAAGCACCATATCAAAAAGCACGAAGACGGCTTAGATATAGTGCAAGCTTATTATATTGTTCTTGCGACAAGGATTTCATCTATGCAATCGGGCAGGCAAGCCCGAGCGATCACTCCATTTAGTATGGTGGATTATACCCCATTTGCCAATGCACTATTTTGACTAAATGTAACGGTTCAAAATAGTGCTCAAAACAAAATAACGCTTGGGATTAAACTCCCAAGCGTTACATTACTTTTTTTATAATTTTATTTTACCGAAATTTTTTCAAGTGGCTGTGCATTTCCATAAACCGGACGATTGCGGTCTACCGGCTGTGCCCATTTCACGGCATTCGTAATGACGCGTTGAATGTCTTTGTTATGGTACGTTGGATACGTTTCATGTCCCGGTCTAAAGTAAAATACTTTGCCGTTTCCACGAGTAAACGTACAGCCGCTGCGGAACACTTCTCCGCCCTCAAACCAGCTTGTGAAAATTAGCTCGTCTGGAGCAGGAATGTCAAAATGCTCACCGTACATTTCTTCTTTTTCCAGCTCGATATACTCTCCAAGGCCTGCAGCAATCGGATGGCTTGGCGCTACAACCCAAAGGCGTTCCTTCTCATCCGCTTCACGCCATTTCAAGTCACAGCTTGTACCCATCAATGCTTTAAAGATTTTGGAGAAATGACCGGAGTGAAGAACAATCAAGCCCATTCCATCCAGCACGCGCTGTTGTACTTTTTGAACGATTTCATCCTTTACGTCTCCATGCGCAAGATGTCCCCACCAAATGAGTACATCTGTATTGTTTAATACCTCATCCGTTAATCCATGCTCTGGCTCATCTAGTGTAGCCGTTCCTGCATCGTAGCCAGCTTCAGTTAGAAAGGCTGCAATTGCACCGTGAATACCTTGTGGATAAATTCCAGCTACAACCGGATTTAATTGCTCATGACGATTTTCATTCCATACCGTTACCTTTGCCATTATATGAACACTCCTTTTTCATTCAGTTAATCTTAGTATAAAAAATTTGCCCCATTAAGGTAATACTTAAACATGCTGATTTTATATTCTAAAGTGTCTTCCTTTTCTGGATGTACTGAAAAGACAGCTAATAATGACGCGTTTATTGATTCAACATTTCCAAAAGTGGTATACTCCAAAATGGAGGTGATGCATATGACTATCATAAAAACCGCCATTGATACGCATTCCGAAGCGATCAACGAAGAAGTCATTTATCAAAATCCGCTATTGTTTCTTAAAATTTGGGAGATTTACTCGGAAGCTGACTATTTCAGCACGCTTGAGAAACATCCATGGCACTATCATAAAGAAGTAGAATTCCTCGCTATTATTGAAGGCCACTTGGGTGTGCAAAGCAAGCACGGCTATGTCGTCCTCGGACCAGGCGATGTTATGGTGCTAGGCGCCTCCCAGCCGCATCGCTCCCACAAGCCGCTTTCGGAAGTACAGCACTATGTTGTGTTTCAGATTGATTTGGGCAAACATTTTGACCAGAGTACAATGCCTTATTTGAATTGCTTCTCCGAGCTGACAGAGCCGCTCGATAAGCTTAATTATATTTTTGACATGAACGAAACAGCCAAGCAAGAAACCCATGCCTTTATTTTGGAAATATTCAAAGAGTCGCAAACGAGGATGAGAGGCTACGAGATTGCTATCAGCTCAATTATAAAAAGGTTGCTGCTTCTTCTGCTTAGAAGCGACAGCCGAAACCTGCTGAACGATACAGAGGAAATTGAACTAAATCGATTACGACCCGTTCTCGATTATGTGGACACCCATTTAAGCAGCAAGCTGTCCGTAGAGGATGCTAGTTCTTTGCTTAATTTGAGCTACCACTACTTCATTAAATATTTCAAAAAAACGATGGGCGTCTCTTTCGTTGAATACGTCAACTATAAACGAATTAAACGATCCGAGCTGCTGCTGCTGACAAGTGAGCTAAGCATCATGGATGTCAGCTACGAGGTCGGCATTACGAACATGGCCCAGTTCTATAAGCTCTTTAAACGGCAAAATCAGTGCTCACCACGAGAATACAAGCTGCGCATGCGCAACGAATCCAGAGTTGCGATGGAAGGCATGCAGTAAATTAAAATACAAAACGACCGCTCTCCCGTAAAAAAACGAGAAGCGGTCGCTGAATGCTTTATATTATGCTTTTCTTTGAGAAAACGGTAGGTGATATTTCCTCTCCTGCCAGCTTATTTCCCCGCGTGACATGTACCTCTTTATCGAGAATAACGTGATCAAGGCTAGAATCCTCATCAATCACACATTTCTGCATCACGATACTGTTTCGAACAACGGCCCCTTTCCCGATTCGAACGCCTCGGAATAAGATACTGTTTTCCACAGTTCCCTCAATAATACAACCATTAGCCACCTGTGAATTTTTAACGACTGCACTACTCGCGTATCTTGCAGGCGGTTCATCCTTGATTTTGGTGTAAATAACACCCGGCTCGTAAAATAGAGATTTCCATACCTCAGGATTCAACAGCTCTTTGCTGTGCTTAAAATAATTTTGAACGGAATTAATGACGGCCAAATATCCTTTATATTCGTAGCCATACACTTTTAACTCGTTCAGATTTCGAATAATGACATGCCGGACAAGGTCATAGTAGTTTTGATTCACGCTTTTTTTGACCAGATTAATAAGCAGCTCTTTCTTAATGATGATCATCCGCATATAGGCTTTGTTGCTTTCCTTGTTCTGGCGATTTTCTGTCATACGGACGACTCGCCCATCCTGAGCCAAGTCAAGCGTAATGAGGTTGGAGAAATCGTCACGATCGACGTCCATTTCCTTGTAGATGACGGTAATATCAGCATTTGTGCGCTTATGATTCTCTACAGCTTCCGTATAGTTGATATTGCAAATCATATGACTGCTTGAAACGATGACGTACTCCTCCGTGCTGCGGGCAAAATATTCGAGAGAACCGTAAAAATTTTGCAAATCGCYGTTAAAGCCGGGAACATTGCTATTGTTAGGGGGCAAAATAAACAATCCTCGGTATTTCCGATCCAAATCCCACTCTTTCCCAGAGCCCAAATGGTCAATGATGGAACGGTAATTGTTATGAGCGAGTACTGCCACATTGTTAATTCCGGAATTCACCATATTCGATAATACAAAATCAATCAATCGATATCTGCCGCCGAAAGGTACCGTCGCAGTCGCTCTTGAGTAGGTCAGTTCATGCAAGAGCGGCTGGTTGATGCTGAGATTGATGACGCCAAGAACATTATTCATCGCATTCACTCCTATATCAATTGAGAAGAAATGACCATGTTTTCACCGATTAGAGTAATTTCAGCCGCATCACCCGCACTGCCTACAATCGCGCCATCTTGAATGACAGTGCCTGAGCCGATGATCGCTTTATGAATCGTGACATTGTTCCCAATTTTTGCGTCCGGCATAATGACCGAGTCTTTGATGAGACTGCCTTCACCAACATGAACACCGTAAAAGAGTACGGAATGATCCACTTCCCCAAAAACCATACATCCTTCATTCACTAAGGAGCCTGTCACTTTGCCGGTAGATGCGATATGATGAGGAGGCTTGTTAGGATTTTTAGCATAAATTCGCCACTTCGCGTCATGAAGCGTAAACGGTGGATTTTCAAGAAGAAGATCCATATGTGCTTCCCATAGACTTTCAACGGTGCCAACATCCTTCCAATAGCCGCTAAAACGGTAGGCAAAAATAGAATGGCTGCTGTAGAGCATCGATGGAATAATGTCTTTGCCAAAGTCATTGCTTGATCCAGGGTCCTGCGCATCTGCAATTAATTTCTTTTTTAATACATCCCAAGTAAAAATATATATGCCCATGGAGGCGAGATTATTTTTGGGCAGCTTCGGTTTTTCCTCAAATTCAATAATTCGGTCTTCATGATCCACATCCATAATGCCGAATCGGCTTGCTTCATGTAATGGGACTTCAATTACGGCGATCGTAGCATCCGCTTTCCTTGCCTTGTGCTGCTCGAGCATGAGGGAGTAATCCATTTTGTATACGTGATCACCGGAAATAACTAAAACATATTCAGGATCATATTGTTCGAGATAATGAATATTTTGATAGATCGCATGCGCCGTCCCTTTATACCAGCTGCCGCCTCGTTGCTCCATAAATGGAGGAAGCACGGTAACCCCGCCATTTTTTCGATCCAAATCCCATGAGCTGCCTATTCCTATGTAAGCGTTCAGTACCATCGGTTGATACTGAGTCAGTACCCCAACCGTATGAATACCTGAGTTGCTGCAATTGCTTAACGTGAAATCGATGATCCGATACTTGCCGCCGAAAGGCACAGCTGGCTTTGCTAGCTTAGACGTGAGATGGCTTAATCTTTTTCCTTCACCGCCTGCAAGCAGCATCGCTACACATTCTTTTTTTTGCATTCGGCCCACTCCCCATCGTTAATAAATTGGATACTTCAAAACGTTGTTTGAATTTTCTGATAATTACAAACACACCTCCTCATTACTATATGTATTCACAAATTTATTTAAAATGTAAGCGTATACAATGTTGTAAAAATTATATTACCTCCTCGTTAGAAGGAAGTCAACAGCAGTTAATTATTATTTTAAATGACTTATTTTTGCAATTTTCGCAGTACTAATGTGCATATTGTATGCCCCTGTTTATGTTGTCAAATTCACTCGCAAAGCCACCTATTTTAGCGAAAATAGCTCATCTTTTATTACGAATTTAGTAGTGATTTATCTATGTCCTCAATAAAACAGCTCGTTCCTTAGTTAAGGACGCGCTGTTTTTTTGTTAACCTCAGCTTTTGAATAAAAAAGATCAAGGATTAAAAAGGCCTTCAGGCAGCTTGGCATCCCAGCTTCTTGCATTCAGCCCTAGTGCGTGGAGAACAACTGCCGCCGTATCTGTAATCATGAGCTCACCTTGAAGAGTGGCATTATGTTTAATTCCAGGGCCAGCACAGCCCCAGAAGATCGTTTTGTCCAGTGGGTGATCGCTGCCATGCTGATAAGCCTGCTCTCCGCCGCCCCCATGATCGGAAACGACAATAATCAAGCTGTCCCTCAGAAGTCCCGTCTCTTCAATGGCTTGTAATATGATTCCTGTACTTTCATCCGTCTCTTCTATGGCAAGCAGCTGTTCAGCTGTATTGAATCCATGCTGGTGCCCCGCTCCATCGGGCAAGTCTAAGCCGATAAACATCAGCAACACATCGGGATTCCCCTTAATATATTCAGCAGCCGCAAGCGAAAGCTCACGGTCATTCATCGATACTTTATGCACATCGATTGTCGATTCGATAATGCCATCATTAATTGGATTCCAGACGCTGAACGCCGCCATTTTGGCATCTGGAATACTATCGCTTACAATTCGGAAAATCGAAGGATATTGCGATTGCTCGGGAAACGTATGTTCACTGGCGATATCATTCGTAAGACCATGTTTTTCAGGGCCTACTCCGTGAAGAAGCGATCCCCAGCATTGCGCGCTAATCGTTGGTGAGACCGTTTGAGCGTCAAATGTGAATGTACCTGTACGAATTAATCGATCCAAATGAGGGGTATGCGCATCTTTCACAAAATTCCCTGCTCCATCCCAGCCTATAATGAACACCCGTGCTATTTTCTCCATTCATCATTTCTCCTCTACTATATGAATTAAGTGCTGCCCCAATCCGACTCATGCTTTCCATGCTTATCATACTCACCAACCTTTACGAAGTCAACATAAAAACAACTAATAACAACTAAAAACATATTTTTAGTTGTTATCCTTATTATTTTTTAGAGTATTTTGTTGGTTTCTATGATAAGGACTTGGCTTCGGTTCACTTAAAAGCTGTTATACATATAATGGTGGATGCCAAGCAAATGGATGAAATAAAAGGAGGCTAATAATCAACATGACCGAAGAACAAAAGACGCCATTTGACTATAAAACGTATTGGGACAACAATTACTCCCAAGGCGGCACATCAGGCAGCGGCTCTTACGGTGTGCTGGCGGACTTTAAAGCGGAGGTAATTAATTCTTTTATAAGCGAACACGGGATTCAAAAGGTAATCGAATTCGGATGCGGGGATGGAAACCAAATATCGTTAATGAGCTATGAACAGTATTTAGGTTTGGACGTAGCCAACTCCTCCATCGATATTTGCGCGCAAAGATTTGCCGGTGATCGCTCCAAAAGCTTTCTCGCCTACAACCCTCGACACTTCGTTAACCATGGTTATCTAACATGCGAGCTCGTCGTTTGTTTAGACGTTCTTTACCATATTACGGATGACCATGATTTCAACAAAACGTTAAACGACATTTTCTCATGTGAGGCGGAGTATGTCATTTTATATACACGAATTACAAGCGCCGACGAGCCAAACGTCGTGCCGACGATTCGAGATCGGGATATTCTAAATTACTTGAAAG
Source organism: Paenibacillus sp. TAF43_2 (assembly GCF_052113545.1). Lineage (NCBI taxonomy): Bacteria > Bacillati > Bacillota > Bacilli > Caryophanales > Paenibacillaceae > Paenibacillus > Paenibacillus sp. TAF43_2. Next base: position 112 of record NZ_JBFRDK010000201.1, on the reverse strand, counting down.
CCTATAGCAACTACAAAGTTGAGCGTATTATCGAACAAAAACATAAGCATTTATCATCTGCGAGCTTCATCATATTGCAAAGAGAAAAGTGATTCATGATGACCATAAATAC
>NZ_JBFRDK010000200.1:0-10614 GCF_052113545.1 Paenibacillus sp. TAF43_2 | reverse complement strand
GTTGAGGAATCAATTGCGATCGATTCATGGTCTTCATTACGGAAATAAGCCATCCATTGCTCTGTCGTTTTTGGATCAGCCAAGTCGGATTTGTTTAATACGATCAATCTTGGCTTGCCGTTCAAAATTTCCTCAATCATCGGATTACGGCTAGATAGCGGAACCCGTGCATCCAATAGTTCGATGGCAAGATCGATTAGTTTGAGCTTGTCTTGTATTTGCCGTTTCGCCCGCGTCATATGACCCGGAAACCATTGAATGGTCATTTACTCACCTCATTTAGTCCAGTGCTTTATAAACTCTAGTTTGTTCAGCGGCCAAAAAATAATATCGGCACGTCCAACAACCTCTTTATCCGATACAAATCCGATAACCCTGCTATCTGTACTATCGCTGCGATTGTCGCCAAGTGCAAAAATCGTGTCCTCAGGAACAGTGATTTCAGATACATCGGAATTTATTCCTTTTTCGTTGTATAGCTTGCCTTCGGCATGTGCTGCCGCAATTGCTTCTTTTAAATAAGGCTCGTCTATTTTTTTATCATTAATATAAAGGTCATCGCCTTCGAGTCGAATTTTATCACCCGGTACGCCAATCACTCGTTTTATAAATTTTCGGCCTTGCTCTGGAACATCAAACACTACGACCTCACCAAATTTCGGCTCGCGTATCGTGTACAAAATTTTATTTACTATTAACCGTTCGCCGGTCTCGAAATTAGGCTTCATGGAAGGTCCGTCGACGATGAATGGTGAAAACAAAAATTGACGAATGAGAAATACGAGAACGACCGCAATGACTAAAGCCTTGATCCATTCTACGACTTCTTTATAAGCTCCGCCCTGTTTTCCTGAGCCGGATGCATGGGCTGCTGCACGGTTTGGTAAATTCTGCTCAATGTCCGCATGTTCCTGCGTATTTTTCATTTCATGATCATTGCCATTGTCCAGCCCGTCATTTCGCTGCTGTGAGTCCATTCAGTCCGCCTTCTTCCCATATGCTGTAATATGTAAATGACCTTTGAGAAAAAACGAAAAGGAGCTTGTTTGCGCAAGCCCCTCTTGTCGTTTGTTCTTAACGAATTTCTTTAATACGAGCAGCTTTTCCGCGAAGACTACGTAGGTAGTACAATTTCGCGCGACGTACTTTACCACGGCGAGCCACTTCGATTTTTTCGATTTTAGGCGAGTTAAGCGGGAAAGTTCTTTCCACACCAACACCGTAGGAAATTTTACGCACTGTAAAAGTTTCGCTGATTCCACCGCCGCGACGTTTGATTACAACGCCTTCGAACAATTGGATACGCTCACGAGTTCCCTCGATAACTTTTACATGAACTTTTAGCGTGTCACCTGGACGAAAGTTCGGTAGACCTTGGCGCAGATTTTCTTGCGCGATTGTTTGCAAAAGATTCATTTGATTCACTCCTTCCACCATAGACGTTCTTATAAGCTCACCGGATTCCTCTGAATCGGTTCATCGCTGATAGCGGACCGTCCGACTTTACGAACAACATTAGAAATTTTACCATAGCTAGCCCAATAATACAACACGATTTTTTTATTCATAAATCATGTATACTAAATGATGACAAACACCGACATGAAGAGGTGACAAAATTGCACCATATTAAACAATCTTTTTGTAACAAAACAAAAGGGGGAATCGCATCTGTACTATTAATATTAACCATTTCTGCACCATTGCAAACCTCTGCTGAATCCTTGGCTTTTAAAGATACGAATGGACACTGGGCTGGCTCCTATATTTCTTGGGCTGTTGATCAGAAATTAGCTCAAGGTTATGGGGATAATTCCTTCAAGCCAAACAAGGTTGTTAATGAAGCTGAGTTTCTTGCTATGCTATTGAGAGCCTATGGATTAGTCACAACATCTTCTTCCAGCGCCAGCAATTGGACCAAGCCTTATTACGATTATGCGAATAATTTGGGCTGGCCTATCAATAACGCTTCTCAAAATGTCGAATTCCGACGTGGACAAGCTGCGTTGCTTCTGGCTTCCGCAGCAAATGGAAAGGAATTTACAGAGCAAAGCGCAATTCAGTGGCTGCTTGATGAGAAAATATCGAATGGACGCACCTCTGCCACCGTTAGCGGCTTCATACCAGATGGAAAGCTTACACGCGCTGAGGCGCTTACCTTCTTCTATAACCTCAAACTTCACTCAAAAGCGTTGTCCGATGCTAAAATTATTAACACAGGTGATCGCCTTCATGAAATAACGATAAACGATTCGCTGCAAAAGCTTCAACAAACGCTCGGAAAACCGTCTAGGATTGATCCAAGCGAATATGGTTTCTCCTGGTACGTTTATAATAGCAGCTATACCAACTACATGATGTTCGGCATCCAAAATGACCGGGTAATCGCTCTTTTCTCCAATGGCAAAGATAGCTGGGCGATGAAGTCGGGCATCCAGATCGGTCAAACGATTGGTAATGCCAAAAAGCTGGTTGGCGAAGCAACCAATGTGGAAACAAATAACGATTATTATGCTTACACTGCAAAAAAAGTACATACCGTTCTCTTCATTGACCGACGTGATGGAAACAAAATAGCTGGTGTCATGCAAATGGATCAAGCCGTTTCCAAATCCACAGCGTTAAAATCAGCCAATACATCCAAGCTGGCAGACGCATATGAACAACAGCTCTTTGATCTTACTAACGCTGAACGCGCTGTTCGCAAAATACCTCTGCTGCAATGGGACAAGCTCGCTGCTGCCTCAGCGCATGGCCACAGCAACGATATGAGTGCACGTAAATTTTTTGACCATACGAATCCAGACGGCTCGTCTCCTTTTGACCGAATGAAAGCAAACGGCGTTAAGTATCACTCTGCTGCTGAAAACATAGCTGCCGGATACAAAAATAGCATTTTTGCTCACTATGGCTGGGTCAATTCTACAGAAGGCCATCGTGAAGCACTATTAAACAGCAAGCTTGAGCGACTAGGTACAGGTGTTGCATTAGGCGGAACCTATAACGTCTACTACACCCAAAATTTTTACACGCCATAATTATCGAATACTTCTAAATAAACAAAGCCGCAACGAAATTCGTTGCGGCTTTGTTTATTAGCTAGGGTCATACTATTTGCCTGTCTTATTAGGCTCCTGCTTTAACTGTGAAGCCACCCATTTGCGTTCCTTGTCCGTAAGCGGGGCGCTCTTTAGAAGGTCAGGACGGCGCTGCAGCGTCCGCAGCAGCGACTGCTCACGACGCCACACCTCAATATTCGCATGATGACCAGATATAAGAACATCTGGGACATCCCAGCCGCGGAACGACGCAGGCCGAGTGTAATGGGGATGCTCAAGCAAACCTGTGCTATATGAATCTGTAACGGCAGAAGTTTCATTGCCAAGCACTCCTGGTAGCAATCTAACAACGCTATCGATGAGCACCATCGCAGGTATTTCTCCACCCGTAAGCACGTAATCACCAATCGACAGCTCGTCTGTTACAAGATGCTCGCGTATACGCTCATCATAACCTTCATAGTGACCGCAAATAAGAACCAAATGCTGTTCCTTTGCAAGCTCTTCAGCCTTCTTCTGCGTAAACTGTGCTCCTTGCGGGCATAGAAGAATAACACGCGGCTTTATATTGTCATCCAGCTTTAGATCCTCTACCGCAGCAAAGACCGGGTCTGGCTTCAAGACCATGCCGCCACCGCCGCCGTATGGATAATCGTCAACCGTGTTATGCTTATTGCCTGAATAAGCACGGAAGTTGATTGCTTGAGGGGATACGATCCCCTTCTCCTTCGCTTTTCCTAAAATGCTCGAATTGAACACGCCGTCGAACATTTCGGGAAACAGCGTCAGCACATCTATTTTCATCGGTTAAATCAATCCTTCCATCAAATGGACCGTCACGATTTTCTCTTTTGTGTCGACATTGACTAAGACATCATCGATAACAGGCAAAAGCAATTGCTTCCCCGAGCCCTTCGGACGATCCACTACCCACACATCATTTGCGCCTGGGCTTAAAATTTCCGAAATCGTGCCCAGCTCCTCGCCTTCCTCAGTAACGACACGGCAGCCTATAATTTCGTGATAATAATATTCGCCTTCTTCAAGCTCAAGCTGCTGGTCGGCTGAAATTTTCAGTACCCAGCCTTTATATTTCTCAACCGCATTAATATCAGTGAAGCCTTCCAGCTTCAATATGTATACGTTTTTGTTCGCGCGTGAGCTGATTACTTTTACTTCCAGCGAAGCTCCGCTTTCCTCGTTGACCATAAGCAGCTTGTTTCCAGAAGCAAATCTATCCTCTGCAAAATCCGTTTGCGAAAGAATTTTCAGCTCTCCGCGGATACCGTGCGTATTAACGACTTTCCCGACTGTAAACCATTTTTCGTTCATTAGAACCAGCCCTTCATATGTGTATAGCCTTATTATACATGCAAAAACGGCTTCGTTCCATGTTGAAGAACGAAGCCGTAATGATTAGCGACATCCATGGATAAGTGTACATATTGAAAAGAAGGTTAGGACATTCATCCCAACCTTCTCTTCATACGCACATCATGACATAATGTCGACGATGACACGCTTTTGCGATTTCACGGAAGCAGAAGTCACTACCGTGCGAATCGCTTTCGCTATGCGTCCCTGTTTACCGATGATTTTACCGATATCCTCGGGGTGAACCGAAAGCTCGTATATCGTGCCACGGTCATCATCCTTCACATTGATTTGCACCTGTTCAGGATGATCAACCAATGCCTTCGCTATGACAAGAATCAATTCTTTCATCTCAAGGCCCTCCGCTATTCAACAGTTATTTCTGTTGCTTAAGCTCATGGAACTTTTTAAGAACACCAGCTTTGGAAAGCAAGTCACGAACGGTATCAGAAGCTTGAGCTCCAGTTTGCAACCATTTTAGCGCTTTCTCTTCATCAATCTTAACTTGGGCCGGTTGTGCAACCGGGTTATAAGTACCGATTTCTTCGATAAAACGACCATCACGCGGCGAACGGGAATCCGAAACTACTACGCGGTAGAAAGGAGCTTTGTGAGCACCAATTCTTTTCAAACGAATACGTACTGCCATTAAAAATTCACCTCCTTCAAAGAGTAAACAACCATTAAAACGGGAACTTCATATTTTTGCCGAGCATACCTTTCAGGCCCTTCTTGCCGCCCTTAGGTCCTTTCGGTCCCATCATCGATGAGAATTGCTTCATCATTTTTTTCATATCGTCAAACTGCTTAATGAGGCGGTTAACCTCAACGATCGTTGTTCCGCTGCCTGCAGCAACACGCTTGCGGCGACTGTGATTAAGCAGCTCTGGCTTTTGCTTCTCCTCTTTCGTCATGGAGCGGACAATAGCCTCGACGCGGCCGATTTGTTTCTCATCGACCTTCATATCCTTCATGCCCTTCATCTTGTTCATGCCGGGCAGCATATCCATAATTTGATCAAGCGGCCCCAAATTGCGAACCTGCTCCATCTGTTCAAGGAAATCGTCGAACGTAAACTCTGCTGTACGCATTTTACGTTCCATTTCCTTCGCTTTATCTGCATCAATATTCGACTGCGCCTTCTCAATAAGCGATAGCATATCGCCCATGCCGAGAATACGGGAAGCCATTCGCTCTGGATGGAACGGCTCCAAGGAGTCGATCTTCTCACCCATTGCTGCGAATTTAATCGGACAGCCTGTAACTGCTTTTACCGACAGCGCCGCGCCACCGCGAGTATCGCCATCGAGCTTCGTTAGTACAACGCCTGTTAAAGCGAGCTGTTCATGAAAGCTCTGTGCAACGTTTACAGCATCTTGTCCTGTCATTGCATCAACAACGAGGAGAACCTCATCCGGCTTTGTAACCTGATGAATTTGCTTAAGCTCTTCCATCAGCTCTTCGTCGATATGTAAACGACCGGCGGTATCAATGATGACATAATCATTGCCGTTCTCTTTGGCATGCTGCAGTCCAGCACGCGCAATCTCTACAGGTGAAGTCTGATCACCCAAGGAGAAGACCGGCGCATTGATTTGTTCACCAAGCACTTGAAGCTGCTTAATGGCTGCAGGACGATAAATATCACAAGCGATAAGAAGCGGCTTATTGTTGCTCTTCTGAAGCAATTTTGCCAGCTTGCCTGAAGTTGTTGTCTTACCCGCACCTTGCAAACCCGCCATCATAATGACTGTCGGAGGCTTATTAGCCTTTACCAGCTTGCTCTGCGTGCCGCCCATCAGCTCGGTCAGCTCTTTATTTACGATATCGATGACGACCATGCCGGGCGTGAAGCTCTTGGATACATCGAGGCCAATAGCCCGTTCCTTCACCTTCGCAATAAAGTCCTTCACGACTTTAAAGTTAACGTCTGCCTCTAGAAGCGCCAAACGTACTTCACGCATTGCTTCGCTAACATCATCCTCGGAAACCTTGCCCTTGCCCCTCAGCTTGCTGAACACATTTTGAAGCCGACTCGATAAGCTCTCAAATGCTGCCATGTACCGTCACCTCCATTCTTCCTATTTTATTCGGCTAATTTAAATTGTGCAATGACACTCATAAGCGCCTGCTTGTCCTGCTCTGCAATGGAAAGCTCGTTAACGCTGTTTACAAGCTGCACAGTTAATTGTTGAAAGGATTCATGTCTTACAAGCAAGCCTAGCTTGCCTTCATAACTTTCCAGCACTTGTTCTGCACGCTTGATGTGCTCATATACCGCTTGTCTGCTAATTCCAAACTCGCCAGCAATTTCCCCAAGTGTGAAGTCGTCGTGAAAATAATATTTGAGAAACGTCCGCTGCTTCTCTGTCAAGAGCGGCTCGTAAAAGTCGAACAACAAGTTTATTCGGGTTGTCTTGGACAAGGCATCTGGTTCATTTGCTTTCATCCCCTCAGCCCCTCCTGTTATTTGCTTGTTCTGCCGACAAGGTAAACACCTTTACACCAGCAACGTCTTTTATAATACATGACACTATAGGCTGCTGTCAAGTATTTTCCCTTGTCACCTTTACGAGCTGTTTTAACTGCTCCAAACCATCGTTAATCGCCGCTTACTCCGCCGTTTTTCCAGCTTCAGACTCATCTTCACGCTGGATTAATCCAGCAAACAAAGCATGAATAAATTGCTCTGAATCGAATTGCTGCAAATCTCCCATTTTTTCTCCAAGACCTACAAGCTTAACCGGGAGGCTTAGCTCATTACGAATAGCAATTACGATTCCGCCCTTAGCTGTGCCATCAAGCTTTGTCAGCACGAGACCAGTTACGCCGCTTTTCTCGCCAAACAATTTTGCTTGGCTAAGTGCGTTTTGGCCAGTCGTTGCATCAAGCACAAGAAGAACCTCATGGGGAGCGTCAGGGAGCTCGCGCTGAATCACGCGGAAAATCTTGTTCAGCTCTTCCATCAAATTGGTTTTGTTTTGCAGCCTGCCAGCCGTATCGCATAACAGAACGTCTACGCCGCGCTGCTTTGCAGCTTGCACCGCATCGAACATCACTGCTGCAGGGTCAGCTCCTGATTGCTGCTTAATGACATCGACACCAACACGCTGTCCCCATACTTCCAGCTGCTCAATAGCTCCTGCGCGGAACGTATCGCCGGCTGCCATAAGCACACTCTTGCCTTCGCTCTTGAATTTATGAGCAAGCTTGCCAATGGTCGTCGTCTTGCCGACGCCATTTACGCCAACGAACAAAATAACAGTGATGCCGCTTGGCGCCATCCGCAAGCCGGAATGATCGTCACCCTTCATGAGCTGAATCAGCTTCTCAGAGAGAATAGGCTGCAAATCCGAAGCATCCTCGATCTTCCGTTTTTTCACTTCGACCCGCAGATCATCAATAAGCTGCATAACGGTATTCACACCAACATCGGCGCCAATCAATATTTCCTCTAGTTCTTCATAAAACTGCTCATCGATTTTTTTGCGGCGTGTGATTAGCTCTTCTACCTTTTCCACAAAAGCTGTACGCGTCTTCGATAAGCCTTCTTTGAAAATATTTGTCACCGCTTCTGTCTTTGTAGCGATGCTTTCCTTCAGCTTCTTAAAAAAACTCATCGTTCCAACTCCCCATCCTCACGTTGCCGTTTTTTCTATAAGTTATGCAGATACCGGCTCTTCATCCTCTAAGCGCACAGAAACGAGCTTCGATACGCCGCCTTCCTCCATCGTAACACCATATAGCACATCCGCTTCCTCCATCGTGCCTTTACGATGAGTAACGACGATAAACTGCGTAAGCTCTGAAAACTCACGCAAATATTGAGCAAAGCGTGATACGTTTGCCTCATCAAGCGCAGCTTCAACCTCATCAAGCACGCAAAACGGAACGGGTTTCACTTGTAAAATCGCAAATAGCAAAGCGATTGCGGTCAAAGCTCTTTCTCCACCAGAGAGCAGCTGTAGATTTTGCAATTTTTTGCCTGGCGGCTGAGCGACAATGTCGATTCCAGTATCAAGAACACGATCCGGCTCAACGAGCACAAGATCAGCACGGCCACCACCGAACAGCTTCGCGAATACGATAACAAAATGACTGCGAATCGCTTCAAACGTCGCTTTGAACCGTTTGGACATCTCATCGTCCATCTCGCGAATGACCTGGTACAACGTCGTTTTTGCGTCGATCAAATCATCCTTCTGCTCTGACAAAAACTCAAAACGTTCGCTGACTCGCTCATACTCCTCGATTGCACCTAAGTTCACTTCGCCAAGAGCGGTTATTTGACGTTTAACGTCTCTAACCTCATTTTGTGTACCTAGAACATCCTCAGGTATAGGGTACTGCTCCTTAGCGAGCTCATAGCTAAGCTCATATTCCTCACTGAGCTTCCGAAGCAAATTATCAAGCTCCACGTCTAGACGGTTAGCCGCAATTTCGGTCTGTCTCATCTGCTCTTCAACCGTCCGAAGTTGTCCGCGCTGCTCCTTCGTTTCACTTTCGCCCAAATCGAGCTCGGCAATACGCTTAGCGCGTGCTGATCGTTTGAAATCCGTTTGCTCTGCACATTCCTGCTTCTTCAAACGCAGGTGATTGAGCTGTTCAATCTGCTGTACCGTTTCATCGGCATGCCTTGCGATTTCTTCCTCTTGCTGAACGGACAAGGAGCGCAAGCTTCCAAGCTCTTGCTTCGCCCGACCAATTTCCGCACGCACTCTCGCCGATTGATCTTCGAAAGATAATTTCTCTTGATCAGTCTTCGCTGCAGCAATCTTAATATCGGTAAGCTGGCCTTGCAGCTCTTCCTTCGCAAATTCGCTAGCTTTACGCCGCTCTTCTGCCATACGAATCGCTTCCTGCAGCCTCGCTTCATCTATAACCAGCTGCTCTAACCGGAGCTCAGCAGCTTTGGCTGCTGCCTGAACATCTTTCTGCTCGGACAAATGAGTGTTACGATCCGCTGAATACAGCTGACGCTGCTCGTCGAGATGCTTCGCCTCATTATGAAGCTGCTGAAGCTCAGCTCTAATTTGCTGCTCTTCAATACGGCTTTTCTCGCCTTCTGCACGCAGCTCTTCAATATTATGCGTGCGAATAGAATGCTCTTTGCGCAAATCGCTTAGCTTATTACGAAGCTGCTCTACCATCTTGCGAGCATCTGCAATCTCTTGATCAAGCGCGTCGATTTGACGTTGACGACCAAGCAGGCTAGCGCCTTTCTTCTGCAAGCTGCCCCCCGTCATTGAACCGCCAGCATTGACTATATCACCTTCAAGCGTGACGACGCGGTATCGATATTGACATTTCGATGCAATCCGGTTGGCTTGCTCCAGCGTTTCTGCAAGCAAAACATTGCCAAGCAAACTGTTCACAATCGCTGAATAGCGGTCATCCGAGCTTACCAAATCAGCAGCAACGCCTACGAAGCCCTCAATGGATTCGGCTATACGCTTGTCATGCTCAGGAACTTGTCTACCACGAATAACATCGAGCGGCAGAAAGGTAGCTCGTCCTAGCTGACGCTGCTTTAAGAATGCGATAGCTGCGCGAGCCGTTTTCTCATCCTCCATGACCACATGCTGCAAGGCCCCGCCCAGTGCAGTCTCAACGGCAGTCTCAATGCGTTCAGGAACACGAACAAGCTCCGCAACCGCGCCATGAACACCGCTGATTCCACTATTGCCGCGTCTGGAAGCTTTGAGAACTTCCTTTACGCCCTGCATAAAGCCATCAAGCGCATCCTGCATTTCTTTCATGGTATCGCGCCTAGAAACATGGCTGTCGAGCTTCTGCTCCCACTTTCGCATGGCTAAAGTGACCTCTTCCAAACTTTGAGAAATCTTTCTCGTTTGTTCAGATTCCGAAAGCGTTTTGTTTCTTGCCTGCTCTAGTCGCGCTAGCGTAGATTCAAGCGCAGCCGCAAGTGAAAAGCGTCTCTCGTCCAATTTTTCCTGCTGCTCCAGCCATTTTGTCTCATCCTCACTAATTCGCTCCATCCGCCGCTGCAATGCTTCTTGCTGCTGCGAAGCATAACGAATTTCGTTGCGGTGCTGCGCCATCGAGCTGAGCACTTCCAATAGCTCGCTTTTGAGTGTTTCTTCCGCATCAACGACTGCTCCGCCTGCAACGCCTACAAGACGCGCTTCTTCATCGGCTATTTTCGAGCGCAGATCTGCTA
>NZ_JBFRDK010000199.1:0-10666 GCF_052113545.1 Paenibacillus sp. TAF43_2 | reverse complement strand
ACCTAGCACATGCGCCGCTAAACTGCCGAAGGGATAAAACCGTTTGTTGTCTTCAGCTACAACGATGCCATCAAGACCTAGCTCACGTATTTGTTCAGCTTTATCAATCGTAATTTTTCTCCCGCCTGGGCCAAGCTTAACGATCAACGCTCGTGTTTTAATTTTTTTATAGAGCGTTTCTTGCGACATGTCGAGCAAAGGGGCAAGCGCTGCTGCTGCTGCCTGTTGATCCTTGATCTGGACAGGAATCGCATACACGGTAGGTGAGCTTACATTGTAGGCGAGCTGAATACCGTTGCGATCAACGATTTCGCCTCGTTTGGCTACATAGGGGATGTTGCGTCTCCATGAATCCTCTGCTTTATCCGCCAGCTGCTCACCTTGCCATAGTTGTACAAAGCTAAGTCTCACACATAATGCTAGGAATGACACCCCAGCAAGTATGAGCACGATAAATAAACGTCGTCTAACCGTTACATTAGATACCTTCATCGCTTGTTCCCCCTCCGCTTGACCGTTTCGAAAGGAGCGCTCAATTGCGCTCATTCCCAGATTATTCGGGACAAGCGGATGATAGAACAAGCTTTAAGCAACATCATATTAGATCCCTTAATAATTCGATTTATGGATCACTCAGGAGCAGCGTTACCATTACTGCTTGTATTGGAATTAGCAGCCTGATCCCCATTTGAAGTTGTCTGACCCTCGGAGGTTCCACCGTTGGTGCCAGCTTCATCTTCTTTTCCAGCCTCACTACCCTTAACGCCGCCTTCTGCCGCATCAGGGTTTGTTTCCGCATTGCCGGATTGGCCTTCTTTGCCTGTCGGAGGAGCAAGTACAACTTTGAGCACTCTTACTTTATTCAAAGTCTCTTCCTTCTGAGACACAACAAACCCTTGCCCCTCCGGAATGAGCCGAATGCCGATAAGAGAGGTTAATTCAAGAGCATCCCGCAGCGAGACCCCTGTCAAATCAGGAATAGCCAGCTTTTCACGCTGCTCCGTTATTAAATATATTCGCTGTGTCGGGTGTACGGCTGAACCTGGAGCAGGTATTTGCTGCAGCACGGTTTTACCGTTTCCGATTAAATCAAATGTCATGGCTTTTGCTTTTAATTCCGCTTTCGCTTGTTGAACTTTAAACTCTGTTAAATCTGGAACCGTTATTGTCGCTTCCTTCTTCGAGTTTGCAGAACCAGCCGGATAGTTAGGAGCTACTCCCATTTTACGCAAGCTTTTGAGAACGATTTGTTTAAAAGCTGGAGCAGCGATCTTTCCTCCTGAAGCAAAAGTAGTATTCGGCTCATCTACGACAACATAAACGACGATTTTCGGATTATCAACCGGCGCATAGCCAATAAACGATACAACATATTTGGAGTCGGAATAGCCGCTTTTACCATTTACCGTAGTAACCTTTTGAGCGGTTCCTGTTTTACCTGCTACACGGTAACCCTCGATATAAGCGTTTTTACCGGAGCCTTTATCCTGATCCGATACAACCTGCTCCAAATACTCACCGACTTTTTTAGAGGTTTCCTCTGAGATCACTTGGCGAACCATCTTCGGTTCGAAAGTCGTCGTCGTTTTGGTCGACGGATCTGTCATGCTTTTTACGATTTGTGGTTGAAGCAGCTTTCCGCCGTTAGCTACTGCCGCGACTGCTGCAACCTGTTGTATAGGCGTAACCGTAACTACCCCTTGTCCAAAGGTAGCATTCGCAATCTCACTCGGGTATTTAAAGTTAATCGTACCGCTTAGCTCATTCCCAAGCTTAATGCCTGTTTTTTGCCCAAATCCAAAATTTGTGTAATATTCTCTCAGCTTCTGTTCCCCTAGTCTCTCATAACCAAGCTTGACGAAGGCAACGTTACTTGAATATTTCAAGCCATCCAAAAATGATATGGTTCCCCATCCCTCTCGCTTAATATCACGGATTGGATTAGGTACACCTTTCAGTTTGATTTGACCTGATTTGTATAATTCATCTGGATTAAACAAACCTTCTTCAACCGCTGAAGCCAGCGTTACAATTTTGAAGGTTGAGCCGGGCTCATATAAAGACTTAATCGCATGATTGTAAGAGTTCGAGTTGTTTTTCCAATATTCATTCGGATTATATTGCGGCATGTTTGCCATCGCCAATATTTCCATCGTATTTGGATCAGCCGCAATCGCTGTAGCGCTCTTAGGAGAATAGGTTTTCATAATTTCCTGAAGCGCTTCCTCCACATAATGCTGAATTTCGTTATCGATCGTCAGCTGTACATATTGACCATCTTTGGCTGGCTTGTAGTCTACTTCACCCTCCGTGAGCTGAACGCGTTTTCCGTCCTTCTCATACTTGATATAGCCATCCTCACCCGAGAGCTGCTCATTGAATGAAGCTTCAACGCCAGTCATGGCGACTCCCTCTTTATCCAAATAACCGACAAGCTGTGCAGCTAGAGAATTTTTAGGATAATACCGTTTTAAATTTTCTTGCAAATCGATGCCGACGCTATATACCTCCTTTTCTTTGGCTAAATCTTCACGGAACTGTTTAATTTTATCGGCATGTGCTTTGTCAATTTGCCAGCCTCCGCTACGCACCTCCCGATATACAAAGTAATTCCCGTCTTCTTTTTTGGCAGTTACATTTTTCCGGAGCTCTTCCTTAGAAGTGCCAAGGATGTCATGCAAGCCATTTATAATTTCTTCTGCAAGTTCCTGATCGTTAATCAGCTTCGGATTTAACGTCACATTATAAGCGATCGTATCCATTGCCAGAACACTCCCGTTACGATCGGCGATCGTGCCCCGCTTGGCCAGCATCTTTTCTTCTGTTGACCATCTTTCTTTTGCAAGCCCATACCATTTGGCGCCTTCTACTACTTGCACAATATAAATTCGGCTTATTAAAACAAGAAAAAGGAGGGTCATTACCCCTCCAAACAATAGTGTCCGCAATCTAATTCTTTTTTTCATCATCGCTCACCCTATTCACTCATTGCTGATTTTATCGCGTCGTCACCAGTATTTACGGTAATTCCACTCTCAATAGAGCTAACCATCCCTTGGGTCTCTGCAAGCTTGCGTATACGTTCTGAATCACTGAGCATCTCTACTTGTTTCTTCAAGTCTTCCATCTCTACATTCATCGTCTGGTATTCGCTATTCAACTTTTTAATTTCGAGGCTCATGTCATAGATTTGCGCGTAGCGTAAAATAATGACACCAGCAACTACAACGCACATTAATACAGTAAACATATACAACAATTTCTCCTGAACCGGTAAGGATTTACGAGTTTTAACAAGCCGCTTCGTTTCCTTGATAACCGGTTGCTGATCCTGCTTTCGCTTAGGCTGCAGCGCTAAATTGCCATTCACATACGCCAATTCAAATCCCCCTCTTACAATTTTTCTGCAACTCTAAGCTTGGCCGACCTTGCACGCGGGTTGAGCTCTAGCTCTCTCTCTGAAGGTACGATCGGCTTACGATTGACTAATTTCACTTTCCCAGCATTGCCGCATACACATAACGGAAAATCGGGCGGGCATGTACATTTCTCCACAAACTTTGCAAACAATTGCTTGCATATGCGATCTTCAAGCGAATGAAAAGTGATCACCGATGCTCTGCCGCCAGGGGCTAAACAGCGAATCGTTTGCTCCAAAGCTTCTTCTTCTGCTCCCAGCTCATCGTTTACTGCGATACGAAGCGCTTGGAAGGAGCGTTTTGCGGGATGCCCGCCTGTGCGCCTAGTTGCAGCAGGAATCGATATTTTTATCAATTCAGCTAATTCACCAGTCTTCTCAATAGGCGCCTTTTCTCGGGCCTTCACAATATTTCTAGCGATGGACCGAGCAAACTTCTCTTCACCGTAACGATCCAAAATGCGGGATATATCACGCTCGTCCCAAGTATTGACGATTTCATGAGCGGTTAGATCACCCTCGCGATCCATGCGCATGTCGAGCGGGGCATCATGGTTATAGCTGAAGCCGCGCTCGGCTTCGTCTAGCTGCGGGCTGGATACGCCAAGGTCGAACAATATGCCATCGACCTGCGGAACGCCATCCAGCATCGGAACGTTGCAATTTCTAAGCTCCTGCTCCAAATCGCGGAAGTTGCTTCTTACGAGTGTTACCTTATCTAAATAAGGAGCAAGCCTAACACGAGCATTTTCCAGCGCCCAGTCATCCTGATCGAAAGCGATCAACCGTCCTCCTTCGCCTAACCGGGAGGCTATTAATTCGCTGTGACCTGCACCCCCAAGCGTACAATCGACGTAGATGCCATCTGGCTTTATAGCCAAACCGTCAACCGCTTCTTCTAAAAGTACTGTAATATGCTGAAACACGCCTAAGCCCTCCATTCTTGTTGTCTATTCTAGAAGTTGAAATCGAAATCAACGAGCTTTTCGGCGATTTCGTTAAAGGTTTGTTCGGATTGTTCGTAATAACCGTCCCAAGTCTGCTTGCTCCAAATTTCCACGCGACTAGAAACGCCGAGCACCATGCAATCCTTGTCCAGCTTCGCATATTCACGAAGATGGCTAGGTATATTTACCCTTCCCTGTTTATCCAGCTCACATTCGGTTGCTCCGGAAAAGAAAAACCGGGTAAATGCTCGCGCATCTGATTTCATAAGAGGCAATGTTTTCAGCTTTTGCTCCAAAACAGTCCACTCACTCATGGGATATACGAATAAGCAATTATCTAATCCACGGGTTGCAATAAAAGAGGCTCCAAGCGATTCGCGGAATTTCGAAGGTATGATGATTCGGCCTTTCTCATCAATGCTATGTTGATATTCACCCATAAACATGACTTTGAACCACTCCTTCCCCTATTTCCACCACTTTGCCCCACTTTTCCCCACCTAGTAACAGTAGTTCGCCACCTAAAATAAAAATCCTGCTCAGTGAGCAGGATTTTCTAAAATATTTCACACTATTAAAGATTATTAATCATTACAGCGTTGGCGGCTGCTCTTCTTCAGGCTTGGATGGCTTCGGCGCCGTCTCTTTCCTTCTTCGATAAAACCAAAGGATTGGGATTGAAATAACAGCCAATATAGCTAATACAGGCAATGCACCTGCTAAAATAACTAACAATAGATTGATGGCATCCCAAACTACTTTTGTGCTGTTAACTAGCGCGTCCGACATCCTGCCACCTAAATGTGGTTTTTCGATACTTTTATTTTTTAGTGTTTGATTCGTTTGGTACAGGCGCAGCTCCACCGTCGAGAAAGCTACATTATTATCCAAATAGCGAACTCTTCCTTTGATTCGTTCAATTTCCTCCTGCACACTTGAGAGCTGCTGTGAAAACTTTAACAGATCATCAGCCTTTGTCGCTTTATCCATCATGGTGAGCAGTCTAGCTTCAACAAGCTGCTTCGCTTTCAGCCTGGATTCAAGATCCACATATTCCTCAGATACGTCCTTGCCGCCGATATTGCGTTCAAATTCATTATGTTTAATTTGCTCAATCCGATCAATGAACGACATAAACCCTGCAGCTGGAACTTTAATCGTATAGCTTGATCCAATTTCCCCCTCGTGCTTCGTATCTTGAAATTGCAAAAGATAACCGCCGCTTTGATGAATGGCATTGCGCAGCGAGGTTGCTGCAGAAGCTAAATCGTCCACCTGCATACTTAAATTAGCGGTATAAATAATTTTCTGGTTGAATCCATCCGTGCCAATTGCCAGCTGAGCATCAATTCCCCCGCCAGATGCTTTGCTCTCGCCCGATCCCTCAGCTGGAGCCTCTTCCGCTTTAGCAGCATTGTCATTCAAGGTATAGCTCATCTCAGTTTCTACGTTTCTAGAAGCTGTTGTTGATAACATCTGTTCAGAAGCCGAGTTTTTAGAGCTGCTCGTATCCCCATCTGAGGAAGCGCATCCAACAAGCAGAACAACCAGAGAAACAATTGAAATAAATGCAAATATCCCTTTTTTATGTATATACAAGAAAATACCCCCTTGCTTTTATTTACCTCTAGACGCAATCTGGGAATAAAAGGTTACAACTTTGTCCATCAAAACCCTTACATCCGCCCGATCTAAACATCGGTGTAAACGAATCAATTGCATCTTTTATCTCCACATAAAAAAAACCGCGATTGCTCGCGGCTTCATCAATGCTCTATTCTGTTTCTTTCCAGCTGTCCAAATATGCCGATTGCTCCGCTGTCAGCTGATCAATGCCAAAGCCTAGAGATTGCAGCTTCAGTCTCGCTACCTGCTCATCGAGCTCATAAGGAACATTGACTACTTTGTTTCCAATCGTTTTGTACTGCTCATTTACATATTTTAGTGCAACAGCTTGCAGTGCAAACGTCATATCCATAATTTCTGCAGGATGCCCATCGCCAGCAGCCAAATTAACAAGGCGGCCTTCTGCCAGCAAGTAAATGCTGCGTCCATCCTCCAGCTTATATTCTTCGATGTTGCGGCGAACGGTCCTTACGCTTGAAGATAATGCTGCAAGTTCTGGTTTGTTCGCTTCGACGTCAAAGTGGCCTGCGTTGGAAATGATCGCCCCGTCCTTCATCACCTTGTAGTGCTCTCCGCGAATAACATCGCGATTCCCGGTAACGGTTACGAAAAACTCGCCAACCTTAGCCGCTTCGATCATCGGCATTACCGCGAAACCGTCCATATAAGCTTCGACCGCTTTAATCGCATCGATCTCAGTTACAACAACATTTGCGCCAAGGCCTTTCGCACGCATGGCTACACCTTTTCCGCACCAGCCATAACCGACAACAACGACGGTCTTGCCCGCAACCATCAAATTCGTTGTGCGATTAATACCGTCCCATACGGATTGCCCAGTACCATAGCGGTTATCAAAAAGATGCTTGCAATATGCATCGTTAACAGCGACCATAGGGAATTTCAATGAACCGTCTTTCTCCATCGCTTTCAATCGAATAATGCCTGTCGTTGTTTCTTCCGCACCGCCGCGCAGGTTTTCGCCAAACTCTGGGTGCTCCGAATTTAGAATCGTTGCAAGATCGCCGCCATCATCAATGATAAGATCAGGCTTCCATTCCAGCGCTTTAATATTAAGTGCTTTAAATTCTTCAGCACTTGGATTATATTTGGCAAATACAGTAATGCCATCCTCAACGAGAGCGGCACAAACATCATCTTGTGTTGATAGCGGGTTGCTGCCTGTTATAGTAACATCAGCACCTCCAGCCTTAACAACCTTAGCCAAATAAGCGGTTTTCGCTTCCAAATGAAGAGCAATTGTAACTTTCAGTCCTTTAAAAGGCTGTTCCTTTTCAAATTGCTCGCGAATCGTATTCAATACCGGCATATGCGCAGCTACCCAATCAATTTTCAAACGGCCTTCAGGTGCCAATGATAGATCGGCTACGATGCTTTTATTTGCTGTACTCATTCCATTTGCCTCCTCATATTTCATAAATAAACGATTTCATGTCCACCAGTACGGCTAAATGGCGCTTCAAGCAGCTTATCGAGCCAAATCAGGCTGTAACGATTCCAATAGGCTGCCATATTAAGTACTCGCTCTTGCGGCTTGTTCTGCGGGTTAATCGACAGATGGATACGATCAAGCTGACGTGTGGATGCTTCAAATTGTTTGTTGAAGGCATCTACCGTTTTTGAGCCCATGTAGTTGATTTGCTCTACTATTTTTTGCAAATTCGTATCCCCAAGCTTAGAGAGCGACGGTTGAACGGAAGTTGCAAGCTCAAGAAGCGGTTTATATAGCTGCTCAAACGTATCTCTTGCTTCGGCAAACTGCTGTTCAATGGACAAGCCATCTTGTGCCTTCAGCCATTTCCCTTTGCTCTCTTCGAAATGTTCCATAACATCCTCAAAGGAAAGCTCATACTTATCCATGTGCTTGGCAACTGTTCCTTCAATTAAAGTATAAGACATACGCGGCACGATAATGGGCATTTCCATATTCAGCGTGCGGAATGCTTCTCCAGTTAAAGCCCAATAGGCAATTTCCCCAGGACCAAGCACAGTCGCAAGAACAGGGAATAAATAATCCTGCATAAGCGGCCGCGTCAGAACGTTATTGCTAAGCTGCTGCGGCTGCTCGTCAGCGATCCGAAGGAGCTGTTCCTCCGTTAGCGAAACTTGCTCTTTACGGTCTTGGAATTTTCCATCCTTCTTGTGAAGAAGCGTTCTTTCTTCGCCGTTATCCGAGTTGAAGAGAAAAAGATTCGAGCTGCCAGCCGTTACATCCGCTTGAAGGCTGTAACCAAGCTCACTCACCTTATCTGCAGCAGCAGCATAAGCATGCTCTAATTCATCGTTCTTCTCAATCAGCTTCCTGAACATAGGCGCTTCTATACGACGAATATCCTCATGATCGCCATCCATTAATACTAAGCCGTGTTTTCCGAATAAATGACTCAATATCATAGCAAAAAAAACAGATAATGATTTCGCTTGTTTCGACATTTGGCGCAGTTCCTCTAGCATCACAGGTTTGAACTCCGAATGCGGAAGCGATTGTTCAAGCTCAACAAGCAGCTCTTCCCATGTTTCTGCTGCAATCATCGTGCGGCTTACAGCAGTACGCGCACCTTCAGGACGCGCAACTGACAACTTGCGAAGCTCCTGCTCCGTTGTAATAACGTAGGCATGGTTCGCTTCATCCCAGTCATGATCTTCACCGGCTACCCAAAATACAGGAACAACCTTCCGCCCCAGCTGCTCACTTGCAGCTTTGGCCGCACCTATGATGGATACCGCTTTATGTATGACAAGCAGCGGACCCGTCCATAAACCAGCTTGCTGACCTCCAACCACGACCGGAGCCCCCTCTGCCATCGCAGAAATGGAAGCAAAAACTTCTGGATCAGCGTTAATCGCTTCATTGTAAGCACGAAGCGCGCGAGCTACTTGAGCTGCATCAGCTCTAACCTCTCCGCTTTGCTCCAAACGATTAAAGCGTTTAACCCAATCTTGATCAACTCCCGCATGATAGCCATATAAAGCTTCAATGCGGTCATCGTTTTGATGTATATAAGCCTCTGTCAAAGGCTGTGCAATAGGCAATGCATAAGTATCTGTTCTCATAGCGCAGCCCGTAACCTCCCGCTTAATAGTCGCTAGTACGACTTCATATTGTAAAACTGAACATTTTAATTGTACACAATGGTGAAGCCGTCCGTCAAAACAAAAACACCTCTGCTCGGGAGAGGCGTTTAGCAATTTATTATTTGAGTTAAGCAGTCAGAAACATTTTGCCGATGCCGATGCACATAAAAACGATGTACAGCACGCTCATCGTAAAAAAACTTAGCCGCCATATCGTCCGAAATATTTTTTTGGCATCCACTGCGCCGCGCTTGCGAAATTGGGCGTTTCCAAGCAATCCTCCGCCTAGCAGCATGAATAGCAATATGCCGTAAATCCCGAATCTGCTGTTAAACAGCTCATCAAACAATACAGCAACGCAGCCAATTAATAAGGCTGTAGTAACATCCATTGCCAATCGGAACGCTTTTTTTCGATCCTGAATATATGCTCCATATCCAAACAAAATGATGGTGAAGGGTATGATTGGAATTACAGCCAAATAAGCGTATGCATGTTTGATGCTTTCCCAAATCATTTCCATCGGCCTTCACTCCTTCATAGTCGACTTAAGATTTAGTGCTTTAATCATCGTAACTATTGCTTGGTTTAACGGCGCTTGCAGCCTATTCTTCTCAGCCAGCTGTACGACCCCGCCATTAATGGCATCGATTTCTGTCGCTCTGCCAGCTCTTACGTCACTAAGCATGGAAGAAATATTGCTGCTGGTTTGCCTGCAAACCTTTATAATGAGCTCCCACCCATTCTCCGGCAAGCTCATTCCAGCATGTATTAACACCAACTCGGTTTCCTCATACAGCGCTTGCATAAGCTTGACGCCGACAGGATGGAGCGGCAGCTGTCCGTTCTCCACATCCAATATTGCCGTCAATGGATTAATGACTGCGTTAATAAGCAGCTTATTAAAAATTCGATTCTCCAAGTCTTTCGACAGAAAAGAGGTAAATCCTGCCGTTTCCAGCAAAGAAATCAACATTTTTTGCGAGTTATCGAGAGAATCATCTTGATTGCGCTCATTTTCTCCCCATTCACCA
The DNA here is from genome assembly GCF_052113545.1 of Paenibacillus sp. TAF43_2. Lineage (NCBI taxonomy): Bacteria > Bacillati > Bacillota > Bacilli > Caryophanales > Paenibacillaceae > Paenibacillus > Paenibacillus sp. TAF43_2. Next base: position 545 of record NZ_JBFRDK010000199.1, on the reverse strand, counting down.
AGCCAAAGCTGCCCCTTCCCCGTATGCTCAACCGAACGAACATCGAATCGTTTCGCTCCCTCTGTCGTCACCGCTGCAAATAGCGGATAGGTAGGAAGTTTGCTTTTAATTCGCTCTAAATGTCCAATTCCATTTTGCATACATACGACTGCCACACGCTCTCCATCATAGCTGGCAAGAAGCGAAGCAAGCATATTTAGAAAAGCATCATCCAAATCCGATTGTTTAACGCTCAGTAGCACCCAGCGATAGTCGGCATTCTGTTTTGTGACGTCATAACGTTCTCTATGTTCTGAAACAGACCCGCTCCATAAACTTTTGATACGAATCGATTTCTCATTTGCTCCATCTAGCTCCTTAAGCCTAATGCCTTGATTAGCAAGCACATCAGCCTGTTCCTCACTGCGCGTCCAAATCGTAACATCCGCTCCTGCTTCTGCTAGCTTCGCTCCATAGAGCAGTCCTAACGAGCCCCCACCTACTACATCTATCTGCACCTTATACTCCTTCCGACCAACTGCTGCTCATCAATAATATTAGCAAAC
>NZ_JBFRDK010000198.1:0-11969 GCF_052113545.1 Paenibacillus sp. TAF43_2 | reverse complement strand
GTGTACCTGCTGCAAAAGTAAGAATATACTTTTTGTTTCCTTTATGCGGCAGCAGATTTAACTGTTCTCTTAGCTCTCGCATTAAGTTTGTGAAGTTTTTTGTATCCTTTGGACTCGCCTTTACGGTTCCCCATGCGTCAAAGGCCGGAAACTCCCAGTCAATATCGACACCATCGAGATCGAGCTCCTTGACCAAATCAATAATATTTTTCGTAAATACATATCGATTGCCGTCGAGTGAAGCGTCTGAGAAGCCATCTACGCCGTAACCCCCAACGGCAAGAACAAATTTTGTCTTCGGATTATTGGCTTTGAGCTGCATAATGTTTTGTTTGATCTGCTTGTTCCCTTCTTCTTTTTCATGAAAGAACAAACCAGTACCGGAGATTTTGGCGAAGGCAACAAAGGCGATATCTACGCCCTGCTCCGATAATCTTACATCCTTTGGGTCGCGCCATGCTTCGATATATACCGTTGACAACTTCCGATCCTCTGCGTTTACGCTTTGGTAGAAGTAAATGCCCATACCAACAAGAAGCACAGCCACAAGCGCTTTGGTCAAAAAATTTACTTTTAGCGCTTTCGTTCCTTTTCGCGCAGTTATCGTTTTTTTCCCTTTTACCGTCTTCTTCACATTCACCCCGCTACCCCCTTCCGCCGAATAAAATATGCGTTACCCACCGATTCAAATTAAACACTTTGACAACGATATAACTAATCGAGAAAATCGCAACGATATTAAACAAAAGGCTTAATGTCGTCTCAAGGAATGTTGCATCGATAGCAACATCCCTTGAAACCATCGTATCCACCAAGAGATGGATTAAATAAATGCTGAAGCTTGCCGTAGAGACGGAGCCTATTACTTTTTTAACCTTATAATTTGTTTTCCGGCTAATCATCGTATCTTTTTCCTTAAAAAACAGAAACACGCCGACCGCCATTAAGAAGCTTGTAATGGAATAGTTGCCGTAAAACATCTCGTCCAGCACCCCGCCGTATGAGGACACTACATAAGTCAATATTGGGGTTAGGAAAAAGGACAAGATGCCAAGATTAAACAATGTGTGCTTAACAACGRGACGAAGCTCGACATTAAAGAGATAGTAGCCAAGCACAAAATAACCTAAATTGCCCATAAAAAACGGAATATTCATACTAGGTACATATAGGTGCTGATCGGTTAGGCGTAAGAAGATGTCGGATACTAACCGGTACAAGATACTGACGATAACTTATAAAATCCTTTATAGGACTTCACTTCGATTCTCAAAATCATGGCACCGCTGATCATAAAAAATACTGGAACTGCAAAACGGCAAATTGAGTTGAACACATTGCTGACCCACCAGGAGGTTGTCGTAAAATCATTCGTTCGGGTCAGCAAGGATGCAGTAATATGAAGCACGATAACGGCTACTATGGAGAGAATCCTTAATAAATCAATATACATAATTCGATTATTTTGAACATGGGCTGTGTTGCTCATAATGTCCCTCCAATATTATCTCGAACTTGCCACTGTATTTTGGCTAATGGATGCGACGCCCTTGCGTTCGACAAAACCCCATCCTTCATCATTGTCGAAATATTTGAATGTTCCAATGATGTTAATGTAGAGGAGCACAAATCGGTAAGTGAACAATTCCAACTGACTAAATCCGAACATTTTAATATAATCCAACAACGAATAATTACTGCCATATTTTTTGCACAAATAGAGCGATATCACGATTTGAATTGCATTCACTAACATCGTGACAAGGAATAGTACAATCGCTGCCCATATGCCGCTGCCCGATGTAATGGCGTGCGCCATGTGGAAAATCGTCGTAAATGCGGTTAACGTACCAAGTACGAAGCCGTCTATTGCAAAAAACAAGCTGACGCCGATGCTGAAGCTCCGAGATAATTTCGACCAATAAATGAGGATACAATCCACAAACGCTTTCTGCCAACGAATACGCTGCTTGTAGAAGTTTTTCATATTTTCCGGACATTCGGTGTAGCATACCGCCTCCGGCGCGTAGACCAGTCTTTTTTTGAGTTTATTTGCTTTCATGTACTCGTGGATTTTTAAAGTGATGTCGATATCCTCGCCAACCGTGCTTCTGAACCCGTTCACATCAAACATGAGTTCTTTGTAGAAGGCTCCGAATGCGCCTGAGATAACGACGATGGAGTTAAATAGCGATTGTGTTAATTTGCGGACGTAGAAGCTGTGGATATAACTAATGACTTGGCTCTTTATAATGCCTTTTCCTATAAATTTCTCCATAATGACGCCGTCTTGACGTTCTGCGCCTTGTACGATTTTGACGGTTCCCCCAAGGGCAATAATGTCGCTGTCGTGAAAATATTGATTTACGTATTTCAAGGAATTTACTTCAAGCATACTGTCAGCATCAAGCGTAATAACAATTTCGCCATTCGCATAATCGATGCCAGCATTAAGTGAATCGGCTTTGCCGCCATTCATTTTGTCCATGACGTAGATGTTGGGAAATTTGCTTGAACGGTAAAAACCTCTAATTCTTTTATATTTCAGTTTTTGACTAGCCTTTCTGTAATCATTCCGAAGGTCCAATAGTTCTTGCAGCTTGTTAAAGGTTCGATCTTTAGAGCCGTCATTTACGATAATGATCTCATGATTCTGATAATGCAGACCCTGCATCGCATCGATGCAATTTTTGATCGTAAGCTCCTCGTTATACGCAGGAACCAGGACCGATAACGACTTCTCATCAAGCTCGTTATTGAGCTTTCGCACCTTGCTGAAGAACAACGGAATAACCGTATACAGCAGTTGAAAGATGAGAAAAACAACGGTTGTCGCATACAGCATGTACTGAATAACTATCCACTCCTTCATTTAACAATGGCGATTACGAACCATTGCTACGTTTCTTTTTCTACTTTCAACCTATCTCATCATTATCAGAATTGTAAAATCTCACCAGTTTTCAATAAAACGAATACATCTGCTATTATCTATCGTTTTCTATCATTTCCTTCGGTTTACTTGCTAAAAGCCAAATGTTTAACTTCCAATCATTTGCAGATTTTGTCGAATTAAGGGTGTTGCTAGTGGAATGAACTGATAGTCCATTTTTTTGAAAGCGTATAACCAACCTCCCTAGTGGGTTTTTTCTTTGCAGCTTCAATTAAATAAAAATCGACAAAATCTATAATTTTCACTTTGTAAATGATTTATGAAATTTATGTTTGCTCGTTTTCGTCACAATTTTGTCATATTTATATTTAATTATGGAGTTAAAAACCATATTTATGATTTATTAATTCAAAAATTGCATAACAACTACAAATATCTATACCGCCATTTTCCAGATGCAAAAAATTCGCCCGAAACCGCAAAAAAGAGGCAATCCAAAGGTTATAAGCCCTTAAGATTGCCTCTTTCATTAACAATTCGTTTCATTGCATAGTAAAGCGTTCGCTTCAAGTCCTCAGATTGGTAAAGTCATCATCCTGAAGGCTGAAGCTGCTTTAGCACGCTTGCATTTACGGTACGGCTGCCCACCTCGCCATGAAATACAACGCCTTGACGCGATCCATGGAAATCCGATCCACCTGTAACGATCAGGTTGAAGTCCGCTGCAAGCTGCCCGTATCTTTGCTCTTCTTCCGGTCCATGATCGGAATGGAACACCTCGATGCCCTGCACGCCATAGCGAACCAGCTCTTCGACTAAAGAATCATTGTTGTATAAACCAGGATGTGCAATAACACTTGTGCCTCCCGCTTCTCTAATCCAGTCAATCGCCTCAAATGGAGTCAATCTCGGTGGATTGACATACGCCGCGGCGCCGGCAGCCAAATAACGATCGAAAGCTTCCTTCATATTTTGAACGAAACCCTTTTGAATAAGTGCAGCAGCAATATGCGGGCGACCAATACTTACTTCGGCTGCTTGGAGCTCTTCCTTCGAGCTTTCACCATGAGCCGCAGCGATAACATCATCCATAGACAGCACAACGCCAAGCTCATTTAATTTAGTTATAATCATTTCATTCCGTTGATCTCTTAGCCCGCGCAAACTCGAAAGACGCGATAACCACTTCTCGTCGTCATTATTCGTGTAATAACCGAGAATATGAATATCCGTTCCTTCTGCCACCGTGCTCACCTCAACACCGGGAACCACCGTAATGTTTAATCGTTCGCCTTCAAGCAATGCTTCAGCTACACCAGCCACCGTATCGTGATCTGTAATAGCAATCGCAGCAAGCCCTGCTTCTTTGGCTAGACGAACATTATCCGCGGGGCTTTGCATGCCATCAGAAGCCGTCGTGTGCGTATGCAAATCAGCAAGTCCGTTCATTAGAGCCATTGCTGCAAATCCCTCTCTCTCAAAAAACTTAGAAAAGTAACAGCTGATATCGGCAATATAGCCGATTTTAAGTATATCGAATAAAACTGTCGTTGGAACTTGGAATCCGACACTTTAATCATTCGAATTAAATCAAGCGCAACTTCATGTTTGACAGAGGAAGATGAAATAAAAGATATGCCAAGGCCTGCTTCAACTGCAGATTTGACAGCGCCAGTGCTGCCCAGCTCCATTACGATTTTCATCGATGCAGGATCTATATTTTTTTTCCTCAGCTGCTCCTCCATGACAAGTCTTGTCCCCGAGCCTTGCTCACGCAGAACAAACGGATATTCCATCGCTTCTTCCAATGTAACCGATTCTCGATCGGCTAATGGATGCGATTGCGATACGATCAATCTAAGCTCATCGCTCATTACCGCCTCCATATGCATATCGGGATGATTGACAGGAGCTTCAATTAATCCAAAATTAAGCTGATGATTCAAAATATCCTCCATAATTTGCGATGTATTCATAACTTTCATACTAATCGAAATATGCGGATATTCCTGTCCAAAAGGACCAAGCAAGCGCGGCAAAATATATTCACCTATCGTTAAGCTCGAACCGAGCTGCAATCTTCCCTTAAGCTGCTTCGTGAATGCTGACATCGCCTGATCTGTATCTCGTATAAGATCGATGCTCCTCTGCGCATAAGGCATAAGAGCCCGTCCAGCTTCTGTAAGCTCGATTCGCTTCGTTGATCGCTGAAGCAGCTTCGTGCCAAAATAATCTTCCAGTGACTGCACTTGCATCGTAACGGCTGGCTGAGTCATATGTAATGATTGCGCTGCAGCTGAAAAACTGCCGCGTTCCGCAACCGTGCAAAATATGTGCAGTTGATGAAAATTAAGCGCCATCGTTCAATCATCCTTTCTTCTGGTGCTTATTATACTATAAACCTTGTACAGAATCTTACAACACGCACAAAAAAAGCGTGCAATCTGTTTTAGGATTGGACGCTCCACTCTTTGATATATAGGTACAAAGTCTCATTTTCTTTTTCTGCTGCTTTTGACGAGAGTCATGCGCCGTGAATGGCGAAGCCACGAATAGTAGGACTTTAGATCCCTTAGCTCGATTGTTTCTGACATGCGCCCAAGGAAAGTTACTATGATCATTTTATGTAGCGGAGTTCCGGTTATATCCGTTTCTGTCATCGAGTCCGCAAATTCAGCAACAAATACTAGATCGTCGTCAATTAAATAAACGTCCTGCTCATTGCGGTAATAAGGCTCGATGCGGCCTTGTTTCAAGCATTCCCATAAATATTCAGCTATATCTTCATAACCGGTTTTCTCGCTTTCTATCCGGTCAAGCCAACGACTTTTGGCATGGTTTGTAATAACGATATCCGCTACTTTTTTGTCACCTAGATCAATATAAAACGACTCATATGTGTTCCATCTTCTCGTCATTCTATCTTTCACTTCGCAACCTACTCCTTCCAAAGAACCAGGGCTTTTATACTATGAATTTAATTCCATTCTATCACGATTGTCCGAGATTACAACAAAAAATTAAAGTCCGACCATATTTGTAAGTTTTTGGCTATTATAATAAAAAAAAGACGTTTCTCAGTGTTATTGCACACCGTGAAACGTCTTTTAGTGCATGTTTTGAAGTTTTTACCAATATTTCCTTCGTTATGCGATTGATTAACTTTACGAACAACGTCATCAGACGAGTGTTTTCGACTAAACCTTTACAAACTATAAAATCTAGTTTTATCTTCGCTGTCTTTGCTGTACTCTGTCTTAATCTCGTTTCGATACGATCGTTCAATCTTCCGTACGTACGAGAGCTTCCCCATCTGCCGCACAGCCTCTTCAGAGCGTTCCGCATTCATATACATCACAACGTAATGCATCTTCCGCGACATATAATGAACCGTCCCGAACCTCTCCAGTGATCTTGCCGCTTTCAAATCACTTACCCAAACGATATAACCTGTTCGATCCGGTAGCATCTTTTCCCTCCTCAAAGGTTTGCGTAGCAAACCTCACTTCGTAAGCTTATGCTTCTTCCTTATTCGCTCTTATGGCTTCTAACTTAACCGCAACCGCCGCTTCCACAGCTGCATGAGCCRCCGCTTCCACAGCTACCGCCTCCGGCAGCTTTTTCATTGCCAGGCACTTTAATATTGTCCGAAACGGACTCCGCTATCGTGCGGGATACATCATAAAGCATTTCATCGACGATCTGCTCGGCCAGCTTGAAGCGGCGAACGCTTTCAATTTCGCTCAGCTCTCGTTCGATTTGCTTCACTTTGTCTTTCGCTTCGTTGTAGTCAGGATGAAAGCGCCCGAATCGTTGGCATTCCTCAAACAGTATCTTCGCTTTATCGAACCGTTTGGTAATTTGCTTCACTTCTTCATCTTCATTCACAGCAGACTTCCAATATAAATATTCGGCAACTTCAGCCGATTGATTAATCGAATCACCTAAATCATAGGCGCAAAGCAGCAGCGACGCCATATCGAGAGAAGAAACGCCGCCTTGCGGTTGCTCCAACTGAATAGCCGTTAAACCTTCAGCAGTTGGCATTTATCCACCTCTTTCCCATTCGCTAAATTCTACACTATCATATCATATTTAATTAGCCAATAGATAGAGATTATATTGGGCTGCCCTGACCTGGTATCACTAAGCACATCTCTTCCCACATATCAGGAGTCAGCCTGATCAGCTCTCGCTGCGGGTCATCACGCAGCAGCCCGACGACGGCCCAGTCGTCGCCTTGCTGCTCAAGCTTCTCAGGCACAAACGAACGAAGCTCTCTTTCCATGCGAAGCTGTACAGGCGTTTGCCATTGCAATGCCTTCTCGATTAATTCTTTTCTTGTTGAATGATGGTATGCACGCAGCTGCTTTGTCCACATGGAAGGCACAAGCTCCATTTCAGAGAACAAAAGCGGTTTTTTCCTAGCCTCTAAATCACTGAGTTCATAATGATGAAGCGGAAAAGCTTCATAAATATAAGAAGGAGCGGGTATTTTTGATTCCTCCTTCGGCAGAAGCTCAAGTAAGCGCGATCCCTCTATATCGATACTAACGAATGGATAATTATATTCGTCATTCGCAAATTCTGTCTGAACCATTTTGCGTGCGGGATATCCTGCTTTTTGCAAACATGCTCGAATCTCACTTATACGAGACTTTTCAACAATGAAATCCAAGTGACCAAGCTTCTCCATCAATAAAGGGGCTACTCCAGAATCATTTTCCACTATTGCCGCCATCTCTTCACTATCGCAGCGCAGCAGCGCAACTTCGGCGAAGAAAGTACGGCTAGCACGGCTCGTCCATACTTCCAACAAAGCGATTACCGTAGTAGGCAAATGATCTCCGCCTGATGCCTGCTCAAGAAAGCTTTGAATGGAGGCTCTTGATCTTCCTTGCTCCAGCGCCCTTGTAATTGATGCTGTTTCAAGACGGTAAACAGAAACCTGCTCATCTGATTTGCGTTCAGCTATCAGCTCCAGCTCCCACCTTATCCAGAAGGGACATTCTGGTTGTACAATCAATTCCCCATTCGGTTGAACGGTAACAACTGCATCAAGCTCATGTACCTGCATCGGAGGCTCTTTACGTAATGGAGCAGCTGCTTTCCATCTGAAAAAAAACTCATTGTCTACTGCTTGCTGACAATCTACCAGCTCCATCCAGCCTAGATTATGCCATAAACCAAACCAGCTTGGCCTTGGTTGATTTCTATTTATGATTTGCTCCTGGACTGTATCAGCAACGATCCGATTCTCATGAAGCCACGTATCCACACGCTGATTAGAATACCATTCACCTGCTTGAAGGCTCGTCAACGAGGCAGCCAAATGGGCGTTTCCACCTGCGGCTGGAAGCAGCAGCGCCAAGCACCAATTCATTAATTGATATTCTCTCACAGCCTCATCAAGCATTAGCCATTTTCTAAGCTGGTCATCATTCCATTTCAATGCCCCATTCACTGCTGTTAACAGCCCAAACGCAAAACCCGCTTCCAAAATGAAGGCAACCTGTACAGGATAAATATCTGAGTAGGACCATTTCAGATCAAATGATTTAAGCCAGCACTCCTCCAAATCCGCAGCCTGCAGCAGCTTAGCAATCGTCTTTTTGGGAAGCGTTCCGTTTGTCGTAAGAGATAAGCCGCTTCGCCCCAATAACGAAAAGGCACTGAGCAGCTGTCTGCCAAGCGGCCTGCAATATGGTCGCATGACACCATTCATTAGTCTTTCCCTCTGATGCTCAGTTAGCGCCTCAGCTTTGTATGGGAATAACATCCTCTGCCATACTGCGAAACATTCTACAGGCATAAAATACAAACTCTCTCCCCATACTTTATGTACCGTGAATAATACGCCCCATTCCTCAAGCTCTGCCAATGCGAGCTGACATTCCGCCCCTGAGAGGCTTGTGTTGTTCCGAAGAACTTTAAGGAGCCGTTCTCCGTCTGCGGGAGCAGCTGCAAAATAACGCAGCATTTCCGTCAATACTTCCGCTGCATGCGGCGAGAGCATAGATACAGCTTCTCGAAGTGTCTCATCGTCTACCGCTGCTTCTCCCCATGACAGGCCTCTTTGACCAGCTGTCTTCCATAGCGGTCCCTGCATCATATGATCCAAGCGCTCAGCAGATAACTTGCCTAGCAGCTGTTTCATTTTCATAGAGCAGCAGCCTCCTCAAGCTTATCCTCAACATGCGGCAAACTAAGTCTCTCGTAGTGATACCCTTGCTCCAGCATAAAAAGCTGTCTTTTCATCGCAAATTCCGTTTCCTTCGTCTGATCCGTTACAATGGTATAAAACCATGCGCAATTGTTAATCGCTTTTGGCCGCAGCAATCTCCCAATCCGCTGAGCTTCCTCTTGCCGTGAGCCAAAGCTGCCGGATAATTGAATGGCTACGGATGCATCAGGCAAATCCACTGCAAAATTAGCTACCTTGGATACGATTAACACCGATATGTCGCCTGCTTTAAAGCTGTCATAAAGCATTTGTCGCTCCAGTTGCGGCACCTCTCCCGTCAGCAAGGGAGCGCCAATAACTGCGGACAGCTCATGCAGCTGGTGCAAATACTGGCCAATAATTAAAGTCGGTTTGCCTGCATGCTCCCGCAATAGCTGCTCTACAACTTTGATTTTTGCAGGATTTTCCGCAGCCAATCTGAGCTTGGAACGCGCAGAGGCCTGTGCATACAAAGCCGCTTTACTTATATGTAGTGGAACCCTAATCTCCGTGCAAGCTACTGCCGCTATATACTCGCCAGCCTCGGCTGTCTTCCATTGCATGTCGAACTGCTTTGGACCTATTAATGAATATACATCCTCAGCACAGCCATCCTCACGTACGAGTGTCGCAGTTAATCCAAGCCGTCTTGTCGCTTGTATATCTGCAGTCATCCGGAAGACTGGAGCTGGCAGCAAATGCACCTCATCGTAAATAATTAGCCCCCAATCCCGTTCGGAGAACAGCTTCATATGGGTAAAAGGAGACTCCTTGGATTTGCGATGCGTCAAAATATTGTAAGTTGCTATCGTAACAGGGCGTACCTGCTTCAATGTGCCGCAATATTGACCTACATCCGCATCCAACAGCGACGTTTTATCCAGCAGCTCGTCTTTCCATTGTTTTACGGAGGTAGAATTAGAGGTAAGAATAAGCGTTGCTCTACCCAAACGAGCCAATGCGGCTATGCCCACAATGGTTTTTCCCGCTCCGCAAGGCAATACGATTACGCCGCTTCCGCCCTCCACTTTGCCTTCCTTATAAAAAAGCTCGACAGCAGCCTGCTGATACTCCCTTAAGTCAAACAAACGATTACGCAGCGTATGCTTCCTCAGCTCTACCGTAAGCTCCTCGCCCACATGATAGCCTGCTAAATCAATGACAGGATATCCAAGCCGTGTCAGCTCCTGCTTCAAGGCGCCTCTACAGCCTTCATCAAGCTCCCAAGCGGCATTAAGCCGTGCTTTTACCCAGCTTGTTATTGACGGTTGTTCCGAAAGCTCATCCAAAATAGCTTGTTCTCCGTGCAGCATCAGTTTGTTCGATTCCGTAGACAACCACAGCTTGCCATATCTGCTAATCAGTTTGCGAATCATTACCTCCGCTTGAAATGGCAGCTCGTATCTGCTGTATTCTGTTAGCCAACCTATGATTTCTTCCCCAGTAATCCCAGCTGCTGCTGCATTCCAGAGAGTCAAAGGTGTCATTCGATAAGTATGGATCGCTCCAGCTCTTCTAATTGCATCCATGAAGAGAACGAGCTTATCTCTAGCTTGCTGTGCATGTGGCTTGCGTTCATCAAGCAGAACCATTAAGTCTGATTGCACAATTAATGGCCGATCGTTTGGATGCTGCATCATTCTCCTCCTTCAAAAATTCATCAAAACGGCCTTTCAAAAAAACAGCCTAGATCTTGCTCTTCCTCACAGTATGAAGAAATTAACACCATTTTATGCTTTAAGTATCTGGACAACTGCGCGATTTTTATGTTCAAGATGTGTTATAGTAATAAGAAGATTGTATATAAACTGCAAATTGGGGTGGAGGTACCGCATCTATGAAAAGAATTATAATCATTCTCCTCATGCTCATTTGCATGCCGCTTGCCGGCTGTACGGCCATTTCCGAGCTTTCTTCGAACGTTATACAAACCAACCAATGGTATCAGGTAGCTGGCTTTATAGATGGTGATACTTTCAAAATCAAAACAGGTTCTAGTGAAACGACGATTCGACTACTTTATGTAGATACGCCGGAGACCAAGAAACAAGATAGTCCAGCCGATCCATTCGGACCCGAAGCCGCTGCCTTCACTGAGACGCTTCTGACAGAGTCGCAAGAGGTTAKGCTTACCTTCGATAAGGAGCTTAAAGATCGCTACGATCGTACGCTCGCAATCGTGGAGCTGAAGGATGGACGAATATTAAACGAGGCGCTTATCGAGGAAGGTCTTGCGAAGGTACTCATCATAGAGCCTAACGTCAAGATGGAAAACGCATACAAGCAGCTGGAGCAGCAAGCTGAACAAGCTAAGCAAGGTTTATGGAGCAATGACGCCGAAATTAATCACACAAGCTTCCCTGTAAAAAAAGCGGCGCGAAGCGGCATTACGATTGAGGTGGACAAACAAGCCGAGCTTGTCACCATAACGAATACGACGGATGATGCCATTCAAATGAAAGGCTGGAAGCTGGTCAGCGTTCGAGGCAATCAAACCTATCCGTTTAGCCAATATGTCCTGAATGCACAGAAAAGAGTAGTCATTTCCTCAGCAGACGAGGTGCGTTCATCAGATGATGACCTGCTCCTTTGGGGAGCAACAAATATTTGGAACAACAAAGAATCCGACCCTGCGGAGCTCTATAACGAATACAATGAATTAGTAGCCGTATGGGAAGACTAATAACAAACAAGGCTGTCCAAGTGATATGCTCCCCAAATAGTAGACAGGTGAAATAATAAAAAACCTGTTGCTATGAGGGGAGCATTTTCATGTCTAAAATTAAATATTCCGCATCAGAGAAACGTACCATTATCGAAGAGATCAAAAGTGGCGAGCTTGGCTTTATGGCC
>NZ_JBFRDK010000197.1:0-10952 GCF_052113545.1 Paenibacillus sp. TAF43_2 | reverse complement strand
CCACTAATTTTTCCAACTGAGCTTTAAGCGGCTGATGAGGGATATTCTCGAAATATGGTTTAGGAATTCCACGCTTTTCCACCATTTCCATAGAAGGGACAACACAAGCAAGCAGCAAAAGAAAGGAATATAAATCACCGTATTGCTTCATACATCCCGGAGTCATATTCGTATAAAAGTCTTCATCACAGCGATTGCGCAATGAGCACATGTCATCTACTAAAAAGGCCGTGAATAGAAATAATATTTCATCCTTTTCTATCGCTTCAATTCCGTCAACCAGCCACTGTTTGGTATGCTCGGGAAGTTGATATTGCTCAAAAATATCATTTAAAAACTTACGTGGAATGAGTATAGTCTTGTTACTCGGTTCGTAGCTTTTATATTTGTCTTCTAAACCTTCTGGAAGATAATCAAAATTGCAGTACGCAGCAGCCGTTTTAAAATCCAACCGTATCGACATTCGTTACTGATCCCCTTTTATTAAAAGTTTTCCCATCTCATAATAGCCTTCCTTATTACCTTCAATCGCCAGCTTAACATTTCCAATCTCTTGAACACCTGTTTCTATGCCAATTTCTAAACGATACTCTCCTGCTGGCACATCGTTCGGAATCGAGAAACTCTCTTCCCAAGCAATATCTTCATCCGGCAGCCATTCTCTTATATCTTCTCTGCTATAAAGTGTATAAGTCTGTTTATTGCTTGTTAGCTTCAAAACAAGCGGATAGCGATTATAAATTGGTGCAACCCCGACATTAGCCCACAAAGCAGCAACATCTAGATTCCCGCCTGCCTCAACTTCAGCATCATAAGTGAACTTTCTTAATTCAAAGCGGTAGCCCATCTTGTTTAACCACTGCTTCACATGATCTTTCCAAGGCTCCGGTACGATTGTCCCTTTGTTGTTGAAGGAAGAGATATGCCATTTGAGCGTTTCTTGAATAATGTAATCAATATCCCAGCCCTGAATATACCAGTCATTCAYATGCCAGCATGCTTCAAATAAAATCGGAGCTTTCTCCCAAGCATTTTCCATTTTAAAGTTCTGTATATTCTGAGGGTAGAAATCGGTCATATGAGACCATCGTTTGCCATGAAAACCGCCCATATCGCCGAGACAATCGACACGAAAGCCTACTTTGGCTTTGCGATCCGTTATGATCTTCATTGAAAGCGGATCATGTAAAAGCGCTTGCAAAGGTGTTATTTTAAAACCATCCAAATAAGCATCTGTAATACATTGAATGGCCTCTGGCTCTAAAAACTCCGTGCCCCCGCCTTCCCCCCATGCTCCTACAATTGTCAAATCAATAGAGCTTATAACGGGATGCCCGTCATACTTCTTTGCAAAAGCTTTTATAAAATCAGACCAATACTCCACATACCTCGTTGTCTCAGGATCTACTCTCCAAAAAGGAAAATCGGGCTCCTCCGGACTTTCCGCTCGAAACCATTCCGGTATATCATCTTCTTCACTTAGTGCATATGGCGAACAACGTACCACCGCAGTACATCCCATGGATTTGGCATACTCCAGCTTTTCCTCAAGCACTTCCCACCTGAAAACACCTTTTGCAATTTCTATATCCCTCCAGCGAGCACTGCAGAAATAGACTTTGCTGTCCGGATGATTGTATGTCCTGCTGTCTTGCGTAAATTTATATTTCTCTTTCTTTTCCCCTCTATTGTCAAACACATCACCGATGTCATCCATTAAACCAGGTGCTGAAATAAAACCAATGCCAGGATTGCTTAGTAAGCTATCCACGATTACCGGGTACACGGTCATCGCTTTATTCATGTCTCATCATCTCCTCACTAGGTATTCTCTTTAAATAAACAACATTTGCTTTTTTGTTACGTTGTGTGTTACGTTATATACGAGGTTTGTTTAGTAATCTTATGGTGCAATTATAACATTTCTAACCAATCCTGCAAGAGGAAATTACATTGTTCTCAAATAAAATTTAATGTGAGACTACGCATCATTCGTATGTTACTATATAGTTTAGTAGGCATACATACAGATAAATCGGTATGAACGTAATTTTCACGCAACAAAACATAAAAGCGCTAATGATGAATCACAACGTAACATAACGATCATTAGCATTTTCAAAAGGAGACTATGCATAGCTATGAGTACGATTAGGGATGTTGCTAAATTAGCGAATGTGTCCACGGCTACCGTATCTAGAGTTTTAAATCATGATACGAAGTATAAAATCACAGATGAAACACGAGATAGAGTCTGGCAGGCCGTTACACAGCTTAACTATAAAATTACTGATAGCCCCAAGCATCAAGCAGCAACGAAGGATCATTCGGCAAACAAAGCTCAAGTCAAAATAGGGTGCGTTTTAAGTGTGACAAAAAACAAGTATAACGATCCGTATTTCATGTCTATATTATCCGGTGTAGAAAAGAGATTGCTTCAATCAGGTTATAATATTGCCTTTATTCGAACAGGTCCTGAATTAGATGATAAGAAGATATTGTTTAACACGTTTAGTGAATCGATTACAGGTCTTATCCTAATGGAATCCTTAAATAGCGAAACATATGAATATGTTCGCAAGCAGGTACCTCATATTGTTGGCATCGATACAGAACGCTGGGATATTGATAATGTAGGTTATGACCATTACAATGTTGCTTCTTTAGCCGTGAGCCATCTTATTGAAAAAGGACATACGAATATTGGCTATATAGGTGGAAGCGGCTTAAAAAGCAACTTAAAAGAGAGCCGGCGCTATCAAGGGTACTATTCCACCATGCATGCTGCTGGAATGAGTGTTAATCCCGAATGGCTTATTGATTGCATGTGGGATGAGGTTGTCTGTATCGATAAAGTCAATCATCTATGCCAAACAAACAACTTGCCTACCGCCTTCTTTGCAGCCAGTGATTTGATGGCTATGGCAACCCTTAACAGCTTATATAACAACGGGATCTCTGTCCCTGACGAAGTCGCTGTTATCGGCCTATCCAACATTGAAGTATCCAAATACTCCAATCCTCCTCTATCAACCATTGATGTGCCGACCGAGGAAATTGGGATGGTCGCCGTTGACTTATTATTAGAACGAATGAATGGGAATAGCCTGCTGCCGAAGAAGGTTATTTTACCTACACATTTGGTCGTTCGCAGCTCTACTTAATTCACATTAGAAAGAACAAAAGCAGCCCCTCCTCTAACGAGGAAGAGCTGCTTTTTGGCGTCTGCATCAATACTAAAAAAGTCTAATACGATGCATGCCAATATGGCTGTATTTATTTAAATGCTTATTATTTGGACGGAATGATCCGTATATCCTTATCCAAATTGGCTAGCATCATGTAATTGTGATTGAAAGTAAAGATACGTTTTACCTGATAATAGGACATAGTCACAGCGGTTAATGCTTCGCTGAGAGAGAATCGGAGCTCAGGCCTGTCGATAAGCAATCTGCGCGATTCCCCCTCAAATTCAGGGCCGCTGGAGATGACCGCGAGCTTGCCTTTACTGACAGCCTTATCAATTGCATTTAGAAAATATTCCGCCTGCTGATAGCTGTATTCATTGCGAAGCCATTCGTGAAGATCAAATAAAATTGAGTTGGTCGTTACATAATTACGTTCAAGATCATGCAAATCCAAAAACAAGGAACGAGCTTTCACATAATGAGGGTCCTCTGGGTTCATCAATGCAGCAAAAGCTGTTTCATCCAAAAATATTGTATCTTGTACATTTAAGTGGTTATCCAACTGTCAGCACTCCTTATTCCTCTAATTTGCAAATACCATCCAAATACAAAAGCGGGTTATCTTCCTTCTGGCCCATTGTGATGGGGGCTATTTCGTATGGAGCGCTTGCCAAGTATTGGACTATGATGCCATCAATAATCGCTTGCACGGTCGTATGCTGCTTATCGGCGATTGCTTTCAGCTCAACATAATGTTGTGGATTGAGTTCTATAATAGCTTTTTCTTCTTCTTCACTTCTTGAAGAAATAAGCTCGGAAGCGGTAGACTTCGCTTTTTCGAATTGATTTTGAATGAAGCGTTTGTAATTATTCACCATCGTTATTCACTCCTTATGTATTGCTTTTATAAGGTTTCGTCGCGTTTTATTGATTTCAGGGGGGCATGTAAATGAGAAAATCTTAACAAGATTATCCTATTCATGCTGTGCTAGAATAAACGCTCAATGCCATCCAATCATTACCTATCATTCGCATCAGGAGGGATTTATTCATCATGAACAGATTTTTGACTCTTTTTGTCCTACTCGTACTAGTTACCGCAGCCGTATCAAATCACAAAGTTGAGGCATCATCCGTGTTGAAACTTGGCAGCAAGGGACAGGACATTACAGATCTGCAGTTTCGGCTTCAAACAATGGGTCATTACAATTTGCCCATCGATAACAGTTTTGGAAAGGCTACCCGCACTGCGGTTCAATCCTTTCAAAAAAAGAACGGTCTCCAGGGTGACGGCGTTGTAGGTCCAAAAACATGGGCGAAGCTCAAAAAATTGTCGGTCAACAAAAAAGAACTTTCCATGCTCGCACGTGTCATCTATGCCGAGGCTAGAGGAGAAGAGTATAAAGGCCAAGTGGCGGTTGGG
Organism: Paenibacillus sp. TAF43_2; assembly: GCF_052113545.1. NCBI lineage: Bacteria > Bacillati > Bacillota > Bacilli > Caryophanales > Paenibacillaceae > Paenibacillus > Paenibacillus sp. TAF43_2. The sequence continues at coordinate 6,341 of NZ_JBFRDK010000197.1, read as the reverse complement.
GCAGTTGTCATGAATCGACTTCAGTCTTCAAAATTCCCCAACACAGTAAAAGAAGTCATTATGGAGCCCAATGCGTTCTCTGCCGTAAAGGACGGACAGTACTGGCTTATTCCGAACCAAACGGCATTCAAAGCCGCTAAAGCTGCTGTAAAAGGGAATGATCCCACTGGCAATGCGTTGTTCTTCTTTAATCCGATAATTACCAATTCAGCTTGGTTCAAGACGCGTACAGCCACTAAGAAAATAGGCAGTCATCAGTTTACACTTTAGGTTTAGCCGATATTGAAGAACGCCTATCGAGAACAGGAGAATATAGGAATGCGCATGGATACGAAGGAAAGGCATCAGGCTAGGGTTGAATTGGTCATTGATATTATTAAAGGAATATTTGAAAAAGAGACGATTTCGGAAGCTCTCAAAGAGAAATTAAATCAAATGAGTTATGATGATTTAGGGGATTTTGTTTTGGATATCGCCAAAAACCGATCTCTTGATAAAATTGATTAATGCAATGTAAGGCTACATCAATAAGAAGAGCAAGCGCTGCAGCAGCGTTTGCTCTTCTTTATCTTTACAGCGCACAAATAATGATAGCTGTGCTTCTCCTCTTATTTAGACAGCGAATCGTCACCATACCACTTTCTAAGCAAATTAATATGAGCTTGATGATAGCGGCTATGGTCAGCCATATGCCATAAGCCCCAACGTATCGTTGCATGCTTTTCATTTTCATGTCCAAAAGCAACAACTTTGTCTAAATCAGCATCTGTTAATTGTGCACATGAATCATTTAACATTTTTAATACATCATCATATTTGGTCATTAGTGTGTTCAAAGGTATCCCTTTGACCATCGGAAGTCTATTATTTTCATCTATCATGGGGCCATATAATTCCTTTAATGACTGAGGAAGTGGTTGTCCCTTTAATCTATAAACCCAATTTAGATCAACATACATGATGTGTTTGATTAACTGAGCAGTACTATTAAAATTGTGATCAGGTCCCTTAAAATCTAATTCTTCTTGTGACATGCCGCCAGTAATAAATTGCAACCGTTGGTTATTCTCTTTTACAGCGGAAAATAACATTCCCACAATAGGTGTCATATTCGCTTCACCTTTTAAATCGCAAAGCATTCTAGTTCCTCCTCCCTAGCTTAATATGAACTGCGAACCGTTTAATGTGAAAATTAACATTGCCGATAAGCATAGAGTATAATAAAACTACTAAACAACTATGAAAACGAATAAGGCTCATCATCATGATCATCCGGCATTATACCCTGACATTTCGGATAACGTACACGTTAGTCATAGCGAGAGGAGATTGTATGCCGCAAATTAAGAGAGTTCTCAGAAGCAAATGGCTATTATGGACGACCGGCATTGTTTTAATTATGATTTTAGCTTTCTCTACAGTGTCCTTTCTGCTGGTGAACTCCGTTTCTGCTGCTTTTGAGATAGGCAGCGTGGAAGAGAAATATGCGTCATATGGAGAATACGATGTAGAGACGCGCGAGATCTTAGACGAACATGGTGAAAAGCTGTATAAAGTCTACTCCCCAAAATCACAAGGTTCGATGCATCCTCTCATTGCTTGGGGCAACGGAACAGGAGCGCTGCCTGAGCAATACGATGAGCTTTTTAACCATTTAGCTAGTTGGGGATTTGTAGTTATTGATACTTTTAGCACAACAACTGGGACGGGAAAAGAAATTGTTGCGTCAATTGATTATATGTTAGCACAAAACGATATGCCCGGCAGCCCGTTCTTTCAACGAATTCAAAAAGATCAAATAGGCGCTGCAGGCCATTCTCAAGGCTCCACAGGTGTAATTAACGCGCACACCAACTTTGAACATGGCGATCTCATCAAGACGGTTGTCTCAATTGCGCTCCCGAAGCTGAAATATTGTGATCCAGAGGATGTTTATGACACATCCGCTTTAAAGGTACCTTTTTTTGTGATGAGTGGAACGCGTGATTTTATTATCTCCCCTTCATCCTCCAACAAAGTAGAGATTAGTAAGGCAAATCCACATATTCCGGCAATGATGGCGATGGCAAAAGGGGCGGCACATACGGCGATTGAGCAAGATGGCGGTCAACATAGAGGATATCTGACCGCATGGATGAGATATCAGTTAATGGATGATTCACAGGCAATGTCCGCCTTTATGGGCAAAGATGCTGAAATTTTAACGAACAAACGCTGGAAAGATGTTTATTCAGCAAACATGCAGTAATAATAGCTTTCATAGCGTATGTGCGTTCAAACACCGTTCAAATAAAAAGGCTGCCTCAAATCGTAGTTAAAACTACTTGACTTGAGAGCGGCCCTTTTCTAATTAAATGGGGGTGTTTACATAAGAAATATTTATGAACGGACCGCTTGAATATATACGGATTCGCCATTGAAGGAGGAAAGTCTGCCAGATTCTTCAGTTTGAATCGAGAAAAAATCTTTCATCTCCTGCGGGGTTTGCAGCATTTTTGTCTCAAGTAAAGCCTGCTCCGTTTCTGGAAGATCGGACCGTTCACACCATTCCTGGAATTTAAACGTTTTGGGGAAACAAACCATTATTTCAAGGCGAAATCCGCTATTCTCCAGCAGGTTAATCCATTCAGACTTTTTCCAAGCACGAACATGGCTAGGGTCCCTTTGCTTTTCAACCTGATTGTAAAATTCATCAAACGTTTCATTCTCAGGAGCAACATTGTCAATTAGAAGCAGCTTGCCGCCCGGCTTAATGACGCGGAATGCTTCTGAAGCGAAAGCAGGCACATTTGGAAAATGATGCGCTGCAATACGGCAAGCTACCAAGTCAAAGGAAGCATCGGCAAATGGAAGCAGCTCGGCGTCCCCCTGTACGAAGTCGACGTTGGAATGTCCATTACCATGAATAAATTTCGAAGCCTTCTCTAACATCTGTTCTGTCAGATCATAAGCAATCACATGACGGACCAGCGGTGCAAGCGCATTGGCCACATGCCCGCCTCCTGTTGCAACGTCAAGTACCTCCATCTCCTTGTTGGCTTGGGATGACGAAACAAGAAAAGCCAAATCTTCGCCTTTGGCATGGCGGCTGCTTGTTACATATTTTGCAGCATTTTTTCCAAATTGCTTCTGTACTTGATCTTTTATTGATTCTCCCATTGCTGCTCCTCCTTTTATAAAATGAGTATTCTGTTTCATTGTATGAAACACGATTTCATAATGTGAAACTACTTTCAATTTATCATAAGTTCCTGAGGTTGTAAATGCTGCTTTTCCGTCCCAAAAGCAGCTCTATTTTCTGTAATGTGCTCGTAGAAAAACAAATGCCAACCAAGAACATCTGGTTGGCATTTGCGTTTCTTTCCTTTATAATCCCGTATTTGACTTCTACAATCTACATACTAGAGCGCCTATACGAGTTAAATCCGCTTCTTATATCTGTTTCTAACGAGAAAAATCACCAAAATGGCTAATAGTGAAATAATGATCACATTTCTCACTAAACCTGAGTAATCAGTATTCTCTCCTTTGAATTTACCATCTCGGTTTGCTTTTATAAACTTCCCATCTTTTTGTTGAACTGCGATCGCTTCATCTGTACTAATACCTTTGATTGAATAATACTTAGTCCCCTTCTTATATGAGTTAGAGTAATTGCCAGTATAGGTTTCCATATCTGAATATACAGTGACATGCCCAATCTTTTTATGTATATCTGTTACATACTCATCACTTATTACATAAACATAACCATGCCAAACAACAAATTCATTTGCCCATGAAGTTGCTGATAAATTGCCTGGAAATAATAATGAAGTGATCAAAATAAAGAAAATGAAATGCTTCCTCCTCATACAATACCTCCCTTTTTAAAAATCAATCGGTTCAAATTGATCACTTTAATTTCACGGCTGTCCTCCAAAAAGGGCAGCAATTAAGTATCCAATAAACATAAAAATAAAAACACTGATGGTCATTAGTGCATTGGAGATCATTCCCCATTTACTTCTTCCAAGCAGCCCAAATAAAAATCCTATAGGATTTATTAGAAAGGTGAGCAACCACAATTTGTACATATGCTCAAATAAAATATCAGTCAACCAAGCTGACAGTCCTAAGAGTACACAGATAAATGATAAGGCAATCCAACTTTTCTTATTGATAACTGCTCCCCTCCAATACTCTAACTAAGATTGAAAAGACGACAAAGTTATTTTGTACCACATTATACCTTAAATTGAACCATATGTATTTAGCTAACATGTCAATTCGTTCAACGAAGGGCTACCATACGGAAGCCCCTGTTCATTCATGTATCATTACCAGCTAGAATTCCTTTAGAGCATTAATGATCAGCTTTGCATAAAAAAAAAGCGCCTCAGTACGATGGGAGTGTACAAAGAGCCATAGCCCTTTTAATCCCATTATCCATAAGGACGCTCTACTACGAGGTTTAAATCTCTAACGATTTCAATGCTGTACGTGTCTGTTCCCTTTCCGTCGGAATGGGGTTGCCAGCCGAGAGACATAACGTATAAACAATCGGTTCATGATCCGTATTTTCAATTTCCCACTCGAAGAACGCCGCGGGAAGGCTCGAGTCATCTTCATGGAGCGGGATGAGTGGGTTAAAGGCCAATAATGCAACGCGTCCCGGGAAATCGATATCCGCGAATGACATGCTAGCCGTGGTCAATCGCGGTTACTTCAAAAGGAACTTATAATCGGGGCATCGGACGAGAACATAAAGTCCTAAACAGCCGTTGTTTAAGAGCATATTGATTACGCGCTTGAAAAAATGAATCCCCTACTTCACCCCTCATTCGGGTAAAGAAGGGGATTCATCGTTTATTCAAATTCAGACTAATGATTAATATCACATTTGTTTAATATGAACGAGATTTGATTTTCAAGTCGATTGATCGTTTCTTGTGATTCTTTGTCTTCTCCTTGCTGTTTACGAAGCGATTCGAGCTCCTGCTTGAGTTGATGCAGATCATCTCCCGCATTTGCACAATTATAATTACTCTCAAGGTTATCAAGCATGTTTTATCCTCCAATCGATGGTCTGTGTACTTGAATATTATGGTGGATATCGATTAATTTATTCATATCCTTCAGAACGATCTCTCCCCGTTAGTTGCAGTTTTGTAGGTCACGGATGTCTTTCCATGAAATGAGTTTGATGTTTTCCTGTTTGAAAAGCTGCAAAATATCTAAATCACAGAGTTAGCGAAATTCAATTTCCCTTTCCAAGCAACAGCTTGTTAATCGTATCAATTCTTCAGTAATTATAGAGGGATGAACTGTTACCTGAGTGATACCAGGCTTTATGTTTCGACCATAGTTATAAATTGCGTCTTCACTCCGAAAACGTCTCCCATTGCTCTTCATTTAAAAACGGTTGCATTAATATTCTTTTAGGCAAATTAAAGGGGAGTTGAAACTCTTGACACAAATCCAATGCAATCTCTAAGAAATCACGTCCGGTGCATAAACCAAAGATACTCCCTGCATGACTATCAAGATGAGTAGGTTCTACCCCTTGAGAAATTGCATATTTAATTTGAGCTTGTAATTCAAGCCTAACCTCATCGAGATCTGCATGGGACTCCAAGTATGCGATATCCGTAAAAAATTCATTGTCTGAAGTAACCAGGCTGTGCAGTGGATTCTCAAGATACACAGGCTTATATCCTTGATGCTCTGGACTTGATAATGTCAGATGAATTCCTGCGTACTCGATAGTCTGAAAATCWCCATTGTTTACAGCTTTTTTAGCCGCTGGACAAGGAATCATGATTGATGTTGAGGTAATGGCAGCCTGTTGAAATAATGCCAGAATGTCCTCATTTGTTCCTTCAATAATCCAGTTGAAACAAGAATAAGGACATAAGCACATCTGTGCCTACGCCCTTATGTTCTTGAATAACGAATTAATTCAATTGGGTATAATATTTATATTATCGCCAAAAGGTCGAACAGTCTGCCTTATCCAAAATATTAAATTCGATTATTTTCTCAAGTAATAAGAAATCGACCGGACTAGCCCACGGGATACGTATCAACTCCTTGGTGTTGTCATAACCTGCTTGCACAATCTCCTCAGAAARACGATTAATGCCTGCTTTTTCAGGAGCAACAGCCATATGTTGTTTGGCTACGCTAAAGCCAATAATATAAGTGTCGTGATCGGTAAACATAGGCTGCTTCCAGGCGATTTTTGGCATTAAATTCGGAAATTTCTTAGTTACCCAAGTCAAAACCTCTTCTGTTCGTTCCCGATGCTGCGGGTTAACGATAGTTGCTAAATATTGTTCAAAAACTTCCATGTTGTGTCC
>NZ_JBFRDK010000196.1:0-10997 GCF_052113545.1 Paenibacillus sp. TAF43_2 | reverse complement strand
AGCTATAGCTTGGTGCTTGATGATCATTTAAAGACTAACGTTCCGCTTTCAAAAACAAAAATGGCTGAGTTAAAGGAAATGATCGGGCTTAAATAAGCGCCATTCGCTGAATCTGCTGCTCCAAACCACGTAATTATTGCGCTATTCAGCTCGAAATAAGCATCATTCACCCCTTTGTATGCTCCATTCAATGCGATTATAATGCGCCTCTTCCTCCTCTCACCTAAGATGAAGGTAGATCGGATAAAACAACGGAGGTTGAGAGCGGCATGCAAAATATAATTGAAGTGACTTCATTAGAGAAATCATTTGCGAATTCCAGGGCGTTAAAGGATGTTTCCTTTAACGTAAGGAAGGGTGAGATTTTCGGATTTCTAGGACCAAGCGGATCGGGCAAAACAACAACCATCAAAATATTAACAGCGCAGTCGAAGCCGTCCTCGGGGAGTGCCTATGTATTTGGAGTACCCGCGAGTAAATTGCGGGAAGAAAAGTATCGCAAAAAAATTGGAATCATTACAGACAATACGTCTTTGTATGCCCGCTTGTCTGTTTACGATAATTTGAAGTTTTTTTGTGATTTATACGATGTGCCCGAAAGCCGGATTCATGTCGTGCTGCAGATGGTGAATTTGGAGCAAGAGAGCAGGAAGATGGTATCTAAATTATCCAAGGGCATGCTTCAACGGGTCATTCTCGCTCGGGCTTTCCTGCATGAACCAGAGCTCTTGTTTCTGGATGAGCCCACATCAGCGCTTGACCCTGTGAATACGAAGCATATTTATGAAGGCTTGTTACAATTGAAAGCAAAGGGTACAACCATTTTTTTAACGACGCATGATATGAACGAAGCCGAAACTTTATGCGACCGCGTTGCTTTCCTGAATAATGGAACGATTCAATTGCTTGATGAACCAAAGAAGCTGCGTGAGCAGCATAGCGATGCAACCATTACAGTGGAGCTAACTGACGGGTCAACGGTTATTGTACCAAAGGGAGCTGACGGGGCGCAGAAGGTATTTGACTATATGAGCAAAAACCAAATCGCATCCATTCAATCGAACTTTCCAACATTAGGCGATATTTTTGTAGAAGTGACGGGGAGGAAACTATCATGACATTTTCAATGAAGCGAGTAATGGCCATTTTGCAAAAAGACTATAAAGACGTATCTCGAAACATGTATATAACCTCGACATTGTTCCTTCCTTTAGTCCTGGCTGCTTTATATGGGCGCATTGGTGTGAATACCATTGATGTACATTATCTGGTCATCAATATGGCTTTAATTTTGGTAGCTACCTATGTGCAGTCGGCCTTGGTAGCTGAAGAGAAAGAAAAAAATACACTGCGCGGACTCATGCTGTCACCGGCGAGCATTTTTGAGATTTTTTGCGGCAAAAGCTTGCTAAGCTTTATTGCGGGCACGGTCATTATTGTTTTCTCTGCTTTACTTTCTAATTATCATCCGAAAAACCTATTGGTCATTATCATCGCTATATTTTTATCATCCGTTTTTTATTTGGGCTTAGGCACGTTCATCGGTTTGCTAACTAAATCGGTGATGGAAGCATCCGTTGCAATCATGCCGGCTTTTGTCATTTTTGCTTTTGGGTCATTAATTACACCGTTGATGGATCAGTATCCAATCCTGACGATTGCCAATTACATGCCAAACCTGCAGCTGATTGAACTAGCGAAGCAAGTAGAGGCTGGTGCGGGGCTGGCAGACGTATTGTCCCATTTAGCTATTATTTTTGTGTGGATTGTTGCGATGTATGCTTTATGCTTGTACGTATACAAGAAACGTATGGTGGACGAATAAAGCAAAGCAGTTGATTAAATGGTGGGAGGAGCAGCATGATTTTGCTGCCGCTTAAGCCAAGAGAACCCGAGCCGCTAGCGGCCGGGTTTTTCGGCATTTTCCTGAATCAAAGAATTGTAAGCTGGTGTATTCTCATGCATAATTGGAGTATATTGTTACGGCTCGTATATTGGCATTTACAGACTGGAGAGGCTTCGATGTATAAAGTAATTATTGTCGATGATGAAGCGGTTGTCCGAATCGGATTAAAAAACACAATCAATTGGAATGAGCATGGCTTCGAATTGATTGGTGATTACGCTAACGGTCGAGAAGCGTGGGATGCCGTAGAATTGGATAGGCCGGAGCTCGTTATTTCAGACATCAGTATGCCGTTTATGGACGGATTAGAGCTGGCTGGTTTAATTTCGGCTCAATTCCCGTATATAAAAATGATTATATTAACGGGCTATGACGAATTTGAGTATGCGCAGCAGGCGATTCGGCTTAAAATTTCTGATTTCATTCTGAAACCGATTACAGCGCAAGAAATACGTCAGCTTCTGGATCGAATTAAAGCAGAGATGGATGAAGAGAAGCAGCGTCGTGAAGATCTGGGCAGGCTAAACAACCAGCTGGAGCACATTCTTCCGCTGCTTAAAGAGCGGTTTCTAGAGCGTTTAGTTGCGGTTGGTTTAGGGAAAGTGGAAATCGCAGAACGTTTTGCTTATTTCAACCTGCCGCCGATATCGCCGCTATATTTGGTCATGGTCGTAGATATCGACGATTTTGGTGACCGAGAGCTGTCCTCCTATGAGCATGATGTCGAATTTTTGCGATTCGCTGCTTATGATATTTTTAATGAAACGCTGGACCGAGAGCATGTGCTGACCTTCCGAACCCGTGAGGAGCGAATGGTTGCCATTATTTTTGGACATGACAGTGAAAGCCTCCTGTATGAACAAGGATTTTCACTTGCCGAGGAGGTCCGCTATCATATTGAGAAATATTTGAAATTTACGGTGACGATAGGAATTGGACGAACATGTACGCTCGCTGAACAGCTGCCGTCATCTTACAAGAGCGCATTGTCGGTGCTGGACTATCGTTTCCTGCTAGGAAAGAATAGAGTGCTGAGCATTATTGATATTGAAGGAAAGCCTTCTGGATACATGCCGCTGAGTCATGACCTCGACCGCAAGCTGGCTGCTGCTGTGAAGACAGGCGCCATTCAAGAAGCCTACCAATTGATTGAACAAGGGGTAGCGGAGCTGAAAACCTCTCTTGTTCCAGTAGAAGCCTGTATGCTGCAAATGCAAAAGGTTGTTCTCTCGCTGATGAACTCTGTACAGGAGCTAGCCGTTCGAGAGCAGGAATCGCCGTTTGAGCAGCAAATGAAGCTGATGAACGTGTTCAAATTCAAGACGCTGGATGAGGTTGAGATTTGGTTAAAGGACATGGTAAGCTCTGTCATTTCTACTATAGCGGATAACCGTAATTATTTGACCAACATGCAAATTCATCGCGCGGTGGAGTATATCGATACGAATTACGCGAATGAAAAGATGTCATTGCAGGACTTATGCCGTCATGTGCTCATGAGCTCAAGCTACTTCAGTCTCGTGTTCAAACAGCATACTGGAGAGACATTTATTGAATATTTGACTGGCGTAAGGGTGGCTAAGGCGAAGGAGCTGCTTCACAATTCGGCGATGAAGCTGTATGAAATTGCGGAGCAAGTGGGCTACAAGGACCCAAATTATTTCAGCATTTTATTTAAGAAGCACACAGGTATAACGCCAAAGGATTATAGAGAGAAACAAATAAAGGGGAGCGGAGCCTAACATGCTCAAAGATCGGTTCTTTCCTTTGTTTCCGCTAAAAAGCATTCAATCCAATATATCTTTGGCGTTTTCTATGCTGATTTTGGCCGCTATTGTATTAACAACTCTAGTAAGCTATCAGGTTTCCGTAGCGGCGGTTGAGCGAAATTCGAAGGGCTACATAGAGGAAATTATTAAGCAGGTCAATTTAAATATTCAATCGTATGTCGATAATATGGAAAATATTTCACTGCTCGCTTTAACGAATAAGGACGTCAAGTATTACATATCGGACAATAACTTTATCAGCGCAGAGAACCGCCGCACGTACGAGAAGCAAATTTCCGACTTGTTCCAGGCAATTTTGTATACGCGCAAGGACATTGCATCCATTATGGTATTTGGATACAATGGTCGATTTGTTTCTGACCGCCGAATAACTACCTTAAATCCAAATACGAAGATAGAGGATCAAGAGTGGTATCAGCTGGCAAAAGCGGCAGGCGGCAGGTCCGTCGTTTCTGCTCCTCATGTGCAAAGCTTAATTGAAAACGAATACCGCTGGGTCGTTTCACTGAGTCGAGAGCTTAAGAGCACAGATGGGATTAAGGCGGATGGCGTACTCCTCGTTGATCTAAACTTAAGTGTCATTAATGACATTTGCGAAAATATTAACCTCGGTAAAAAAGGTTACCTCTTCATCGTGGATAACGAAGGCCATATCGTCTATCATCCGCAGCAGCAGCTCATCGATAGCAAACTGCGTACAGAACGTATTGCAGAAGTTTTGCAGGCTCCAAGCGGTCAATCCTTCGTCGTGAACGAGGGTGGAGACAAACGCATTTACTCCGTGCAGGACACAAACTTTGGTTGGAGAATTGCCGGAGTGGCTTATTCAGATGATTTGATTGCAAACAAAGAGGGTCTGCGTAATTCCATTATTTTTTATTCCTTATGCGGCTTAGCCATTACGCTGCTGATTTCTATAGGATTGTCGCATCGCTTATCCAAGCCTATTAAAGTATTGCAATCCGACATGAAGCAAGTAGAGAAGGGCAACTTCAATATTCAGACGGAAATTGGCCAAATGAATGAAATTGGACAGCTGGGTCGATCTTTTAACTTAATGGTCAGCCGAACCAAGTTTCTCATGGAGGAAACGATTTTAAATCAGGAAAATAAGCGGAAAAGCGAGCTTCTGCTGCTTCAATCGCAAATCAATCCCCATTTTCTATACAACACTCTCGATTCGATTGTGTGGATGGCCGAGCAGAAGCAGCATGAGGAGGTCGTTCTGATGACATCTGCTTTAGCTAAGCTGTTCCGCGCAAGCATTACGAAGGAAAAAGAGCTGGTTCCGATTCGAGTGGAAATTGAGCATATTACGAACTACTTGCTTATACAGAAAATGCGCTATAACGATGAGCTTAATTATGTCATTGATATGGACGAATCGATTCTTGATTATAAAACGTTAAAAATATTGCTTCAGCCTTTTGTAGAAAATGCGATCTATCATGGCATCCGGAACATGTATGGCATGGATGATGGATTAATTACGATCCGCGGAAGGCAGGCAGGCGATCACATTATTTTTGAAGTAGAGGATAACGGCCAAGGGATGTCAGCGGAACAGCTAGGGAAGCTTCTCTACAGCAATTTGGAGGATAATGCGAGCCAAGGCATCGGGATACGCAATGTAAACGAGCGAATCAAGCTTTATTTTGGGCATGAGTATGGCATTCAAATTCGCAGCGAAATTGAAGAGGGCACCTGTATTACGATCGTAATACCGAAGCTCGATTAAGGGGGAAGCAAAATAATGCGAAAGCATCGATTTACGCTGCTGCTAGTCGTGGCAATTGCGATGATTGCCATCTATTTTGTATTCAACTTTAATCTGCTTTTTGGCGTTAACCATGAGGAGAAAAATGTTACGGTCATCTTGAAATCCTTAAATATTCGACTTGATTTCTGGCAGGCAGTCAATCAGGGTGCGGAAGCAGCAGCTAAGGAAACGGGGCTAAATCTGAGTGTAGAAGGTCCGCTTATTGAAGGCGATTCCAATGCTCAGATTCAAATCTTGGAGGATGCGATTGCGCGGAAGCCGCAGGCGATTGTCATTGATATGGTAATGGATAATCGAATGCCAGCTATTCTTGCCAAGGCGCGTGCTGAAGGCATCAAGCTGGTCATTATTAATCATTCTCCGAGTATGAAGCCCTCTCCTATCGTTGTTTCAAGCAACCATAAAGAAGCAGGACAACTAGCAGGACAAACCTCCATTCAGGAAACGGACGGCGATCCGAATATTGCCGTTATTAGTGATTACGCGAGCTCAATTATTTCGCAAGAGAGGCTGGAGGGAATGCGCCTTGCATTAAAGGGCTACAAAGCGAGTGCAATGGAAACCTATTATGCAGATGATTCCGAGGATCAAGCCTATGAAATTGCCAAGCGGCTGCTTCGAAGTGATTCCGGCATTAATACATTTATTACGCTCAATCAATCCGCGTCACAGGGGGTTGCAAGGCTGCTGAAGGAGTATAACAAGGCAGGTGCTATTAATCTTATTGGATTTGACAGCACCAGTGATGAGGTTCAATTGCTGGAGTCGGGCATTATGACAGCGTCTATTGTACAAAAGCCATTTAATATGGGTTATCTTGGCGTGAAAGCGGCGCTAAAGCTAATTGATGGAGAAAAAACCGAGCCTATCACCTATATCGAATCCAATGTCATCACAAAAGAAAATATGTATACAACGGAAAATCAGAAGCTGCTATTCCCATTTATAACGAGTAAGTAGATTCCTATTTGGAAGGATAATATAACCCTATGCAGCGAAAACGCTATGGAACGAAGCCTCTTATGGTTGCTATCAGCCTTTTGTTAATTACAGTAGTTTCCTCATCGTGCATGAACGAGAACCCAGAGCCAGTTGCAACTCCAAAGGAGGAACGTGCGTTGATTCGGTTTGTCGCCTCCGAATACAGTACGGAAACGAAGCCGCTGCTTGAGAAGCTGGTAAAAGAGTTTGAGCGGAAAAACCCTCTCATTGATGTAGAGCTGCAAGTAGCCAACTGGGATATACTCGATGGAATCTATACGACAATGATTAGCAAAAACCAGCCTCCCGATCTTCTGAATACGAATGTATATGCCCATTACGCCAAGGATGGCTTGTTGAATAATATGGACGATATTATATCGCCTGAACTAGCAAATCGGCTGTATCCAAACTTAGTAGATATGGATCAGATAGACGGGGTGCAATACGCAATTCCATACGTAGCCACTACACGGAATTTATACTACAACAAGGATTTGTTCCGCAAAGCAGGCATTGCCGCCCCTCCGACAACATGGTCGGAGCTGGAGCAGGCCGCAATGAAAATTAAAGCGCTTGGCGCAGCAGACGGCTTCGGCATTGACCTGTCGGACAATGAGACACAGGCGACTTTGTCTTATATATTTTTCGGCTCGGGCGGAGATTGGATTAAAGATGGGAAATGGGCCATTAATTCAACGACCAATGTGGAAGGATTGACTTTTTTTAAAGAGCTGTTTGATAAAGGCTTGACTGAGCCAGAGCCGAACATAACGACTCGCGACGAGAAGCAGCGAATTATGGGCGGAGGCAATCTTGCTATGATGATATCCGGCAATTATTTCTCGGCAGTCGTCCCCAAGGAGTTTCCGGAGCTGGAATGGGGAAAGGGTCCAATTCCAGTAAAGGATGGTACATCGCCAATTACGTTTGGTGTACATGATCTGCTTGTTTCCTTCAAAACTGATCATACCAATAAAGAAGCGTTGTCCAAGTTTCTTGATTTCCTCTATGAAGATCGAGCTTATGAAGAAATGATTAAACGCGAAGGGTTTCTTCCCGTTACGACGACGGTGGGCAACAAGCTGTCGGAGAAGAGCGAAGTGATCAAAAGCGATTTGGAAGCGTTAAGCAAAGCTAGGTTTTATCCGGCGAAGGAGCCTGCTTGGCAAGCGGTGCTTGATTATACCCGTAAGCTAGGTGAAGCTGTTCTATATGAGCAAATGACGCCAAAAGCGGCATTGGATGAATTGCAGTCTTTTGCAGAAAACAAGAGCAATCAGCAAAAATAAGCGCTATCTTAGCGAAATTACTCGAAAAATAGCTTTATATGCACGGAAGAGAAGATAATAAAGAATATATGGAAGATATTCAATAGAGATTATAGCCCTCCCAATTTATGATGAAATTACACGATGGAGCAGCAAGATGAGCCCCTAAGTACAGTGTAAAAAACATCATTTTTGGGAGGGTTTGCTTTAATGATTATGAAGAAAAAGATTGCAGCGCTTGGTATCGCCGTTATTTTGGCTGCCGTATCGTTAGTTGGATGTGGCTCGAATAGCAATAATGGTGGAGCAGCTACTAATGCACCTACAAAGGAGCCGGCTGCTGAAGCGACGGACGCGCCTGCTGCTACCGACACGACGGTTAAGCTGACAGGCGATTTCGAAATTCAATATTTTGTGGGCGGGTATGGCGATAAATGGTGGAAAAAAGTTATTGCTGATTTCCAAGCTGCAAATCCGGAGCTTAACATTAAAGAATCCGCAGGACCTAAAATTAACGATCAAAATAGACCGCGCTGGATCGGCGGCAACCCGCCAGATTTCGTATACATCGATGGTCCGGTATTGAACGATCGCCAAATGGTTGAAGACGGCCAGCTGGAGGATTTGACGGATTGGCTGAAAGATGCCAAAAACGTTGACGGTGATCTAATCAGCGACATTTTGGCTCAACCTGCTCAACAATTTGACGGTAAAGTATACAATATTCCACTCGTACTGAACTCATGGGGTGTTTTCTGGAACAAAGCGCTCTTCAAGGAAAAAGGCTGGGCTGAGCCAACTGACTTCCCATCGTTCCTTGCTGTAAGCGAAAAAATCAAAGCAGACGGCATTACGCCGTTCATTCACACAGGTAAATACCCGTACTATATCAATGGCTCGTTCCTGTATCCAGCTATCGTATCAGCAAACAACAACGATTTCTCTATTCTTCAAGATATGGCAGCTAACAAAGTAGAAGCTTTTGAAAGCCCTGCTGTTCTTGCTGCATTGAACAAAATCGTAGAAATGCGCGATAAGGATTACATCGATAAAGCTTCTATCCAAATCAATCACACCGATTCACAAATGCTGTTCCTGCAAAACAAAGATGCTTTCATTGTGAATGGCCTTTGGCTGCCTAATGAAATGGCTAAAGACGTTCCTGCTGGCTTTGACTTTGGTTTCATTCCTTCCATTACGCAAGAAGCAGGCGGTAAAGTGGTTGCGAATACATCCACAGCTACTGTTGCCATCGCGAAAAAAGCGAAAAACAAAGAAGCAGCTAAAGCGTTCCTGCAATTCATTTTCTCGAAAGATCAAGCTTCACAATGGGCTGAGCTAAGCGGCGCGCCTTCCAACATTAAAGGCGACATCAGCAGCTCCAATGCCCCAAGCCATGTTAAAGATGCTGCTAAATATTTGACAGATCCTAACACGGTTGTAATCCCAACAATCACTTACAACGCTGACGTTGATAAAGCGATGATGGATGCAACAGATGCACTGACGATTAGCAAAATTACGCCTGAAGAGTGGGTTAAGCGGGTAACTGACGTGGTGAAAAAGGTTAGCAAATAATAAGCCTTCAAAAGATTGACGGCAGAGATTGATCGAGGCACAACGCCTCGATCACTTTCTGTGAATTTACTCGGAGGGATGGAAGGTATGAACTCAGGGACAGTAAAATGGCAGAGAAATATATTTATCGCATCATTCATCATCCCAACTCTTTTATTTTTCGGCGTATTTACAATCTATCCGGTAGTGCAAAGCTTGTATTATTCATTTTTTGACTGGTCCGGCATGTCGGAGACAAAAACGTTTGTTGGTTTTGATAATTTCAAAGAGATGTTCCATGATCCCATTGTGTGGAGAGCGATCGGCAACGACTATTTTCTTGTTGCTGGCAAAGTAATCGGAATTATGCTTCTCGCGACGTTTTTTGCAGTAGCGCTCACTAGGTTTGGCTTTAAGCTGGCTGGATTTTTTCGGTCGATTTTCTTCATTCCGAATGTAATTTCCGTCGTTGTTATTGGCGTATTGTGGAATTTCATATATAATCCGCAAATTGGCTTCTTGAATGCATTTTTGTCATTATTCACGAGTGAAAAAGTATCGATAACGTGGCTGGGTTTTTCCGATCATACGATATGGATGCTTCTGCCTCCGGCTATTTGGGCGGGTATCGGCTTTTATATGATCCTTCTCATTGCAGCTATTCAAAGCATTCCTGCTTCCTATTTTGAAGCGGCAAGCATTGAGGGCGCAGGGGAGTGGAAACAGTTTTGGAGCATCACGCTTCCGCTCGTTTGGGAGCAGATGAAAGTGTCCATTCTTAACATCATGATGACTACGCTTAACGGTTCCTTCGTAATCGTATGGATTATGACAGAAGGCGGACCGGATAACAGTACACAGGTTATGGGCTCCTACTTGTATCAAATGGCATTCCGGCAATTCCACTTTGGGTATGGCGCTTCGATAGGGTTTATCATCCTGGTCCTGTCCTTAATTACGACAATCGTACTTCAACGGCTTATGCGTCATGATCCCGTTGAGATGAGCTAAGGGGGATAAAGAGATGAATATACAGATTAAAAATCCGATCGCCAAGCTAATCATCTATGCCATATTGATCCTATGGGGCATATCGGTATTGTACCCGCTCATTTGGACCTTGCTTGATTCTCTAAAAAATAATGAACAATTTTTCTTGAATGCACCGTGGGCTTTGCCTGAGATTCCGCTTATTTGGTCCAACTTCTCGTATGTATGGAGCAAATACCACTTTGATACTTATTTCGTGAATTCCCTTGTCATTACGACAGGATCGACGATATTAGCTCTGCTCTTATCCGCAACGACAGCGTATGTGCTGGCGAGATATAAATTTAGAGGAAGCAATGCGTTGTTTCTGCTTTATATTTCCTCAATGATGGTACCGTTTGTACTAGCGCTCATTCCGTTGTTTTTCTTGATGAATTCGCTCGGCTTAATTAATACGAAGTTTGGATTGATATTTGTTTATACGTCCAGCTTGCTGGCCTTCGGCATCTTTGTGCTCGTCGGGTTTTTCAAGTCGCTGCCGAAGGAACTGGAGGAAGCAGCGATCGTGGATGGCGCTTCTTATTACGGGACATTTTTCCGAGTTATGCTTCCGCTGGCGCAGCCAGGTTTGATCACGGTTGGCATCGTCAACATCCTGAACATCTGGAACGAATATATCGTGGGTACGATACTTATTAATGATCCGACCCAGTATACGCTGC
>NZ_JBFRDK010000195.1:0-15318 GCF_052113545.1 Paenibacillus sp. TAF43_2 | reverse complement strand
CCATGGAAGTTGTCAAAGCGGATGGGAATAAGGTCGTATTCTCCCGTGATCAAGAAGATGGGCTTTTTGCTGGGGCGGTAGTGGGGCTAGGAGGGCTCGGGGTTATTACGAAAGTTACTCTAGATATAATCCCCACATTCCAGATGAGTCAATATGTATTTGATCATTTGCCTTTAGATCAACTTAATGACCATTTTGACGAAATATTCTCTAGCGCTTATAGTGTYAGTCTTTTTACGGATTGGAAAACGTCTACATTCAATCAAGTCTGGCAAAAGCGTAAGTTACCAGATCTTGAACACGCTGAAGTGGAATCTGAATTTTTTGGCGCCAAGCTCGCAAGTGTACCACGCCATCCAGTGCCAGGTTATTCTGCAGAGAATTGCAGTGAGCAGCTTGGTATTCCGGGGCCATGGCATGAAAGGCTACCGCACTTCCGCATGGATTTCACGCCAAGTGCCGGAGAGGAACTACAGAGTGAATATTTTGTGCCGCGCAAAGATGCTTATCAAGCACTATGTGCGATTGACCGGATACGTGATTACATATCGCCACATCTTTATGTGTCAGAAGTTCGTACGATTGCAGAAGACAATTTGTGGATGAGTCCTTGTTATAAGCAGGAATCCGTTGCTTTTCACTTTACATGGAAGGCGGATTGGGAGGCGGTCCGACAAATCCTTCCGATGATCGAGGAACAAATTGCGCCTTTCCATGCTCGCCCACATTGGGCAAAGCTGTTTGCCACGCCGCCTGCCCATCTTCAATCATTATATGAGAAGTTGCCTGACTTTCGGCAATTACTACTTCAAAACGACCCTCAAGGAAAGTTTTGCAACGACTTCTTGAGAAACTACATTATGGAGAAATATTAATTCCTTTACAGTTATATAACCATATAGTAATGTATAAAATATAATATGGTAATTATAACACTGGAGGGGATTGAATGGACGGTAAACTTCTACAATATGAAGGAAGAAGTGTAGTTCGGTTCGAGCGTTTTCTGAATCATCCGATAGAAAAAGTATGGAGAGCGATAACTAGTCCCAATCAGATTGTCAATTGGTTAACTGCGCATGCTGAATTTGATCTGATCGTTAACGGAAAGATTACATTTCGTTGGGAGAATGGGGATCTGGTACATGGAAAGTTCATTATGGTCAATCCCCCAAATGAGCTCGAGTACACTTGGATAGAGAAGTCTTCAGGAGAATCAGTGGTTCGATGGGAGCTGCATGACGATGATAAAGGATGCCATCTTCACCTGACTCATACGTTTTACGAGCCCGCTGAAGTTGCTGATTTTCTGGCAGGCTGGCATGTGCATCTAGACATGATTGATATGATTCTTCATGAAAAGCATGTCGACTTCCCTTCGGATCTTTTTAAAGAGTTGCGCAAGAAATATGATTCGATAATGAATTGAGTTGTAAAGGAAGACAATGCTGATGCTCTTGGAGCGATTAGCAAATCAAATTAAAATCCATTGTCGGTTGCGCATTCGAGTGGAGAGGACCAAGTGATGAGTAATAATATATTTGAAGTTTTGTCGGAACCGCACAGACGGTCTATCTTGGATCTATTGCGCATTCGCGAGCGATCAGTTGGGGAACTTGTAGATAAGTGTCAATTGAGTCAACCGGGCGTTTCTAAGCATCTAAGAGTATTGCGAGAAGCTGGATTGGTTGAGGTACGATCTGTATCCCAAAAAAACATCTATTCCTTACGCCCAGAGCCGCTTCAAGAAGTCGATAAGTGGCTGGAGTCATATCGTCATTTCTGGTCCAGCAAGCTTGACGATCTCCAGTCATTCCTTGATCAAGAAGAAGAATAGATACTTGATTAGAACTTACATTGACCATGATAAAGTCAGGAGATTATCCTGGCTTTTTCTGTGTTACAACATAGATAAAGACAAAGATTCGAAATGATACATTTTTTACAAGTAAAAAGTAGAACAAGAGGAGAACTTTAATGGAAAAAATCGATTCTTATTGAACTAACGGAAAGCTAAGAACAATGATAATTGTGGATGAGCAGGCGCTTCGGCGGTCTGCTTATTTTTTTATCTTAACAAGTAGTGGAGCAAGAAGTAAGACGGGGTACTATTAATGATAGAACTATTCATTACGACGGGAATGGGGATATAATTCAGGAAACAATAACACTTTTTTAGCAATTTTCGCTTCTTGTCCTTAAGAATTAGAATAATTCATGAGGCTAACAAATAACACAAAGTAAATTTTTCATATTGAAAATTTCAATTGGGATGAAGGGGGAGTACCGTTGGAGAGAGTTCATGATGCTGCATTAAATAGTTTCTGGGTTGCAGTGGTTGTTTCGTTGATCCTTATGTGTTTTTATCCGCTGAGCTTCTTAATTGAGGTCCATATGATGTTCTTTGTGTACGTGCTCCTATTGTTGATATTGTCACTGTGGATATTAATTCTTTTGTGCTTATGCCCTGCTTTTTATTTAATTGATCTGTTATTCAGAATTAAAAAAAGGAGATTATTTTCKTCCATGCTTGCTCACGCATTTACCGGGTTGATGATTTCCACAATGATTTATTCCCTCTGTGTAGGTAAATTACAATGGAATTACTTCTACTGCGTACCCGGAATCCTAAGCGGCTTTTTGTTCCCAGTAATGGAGCGTTGGAATTGAACTAGATAAGAAAAATACGAGTAAGTATCAATATTGTTAGCTGATAAGCTATCGCTCAAATGATCATTTTAATCGGAAATAAAACCAAACATTAATGCCTGATTTACTAAATGATCCAATATTTACAAATTTGTTTATAGTTGATAATATTCAGGCTACAGGATGAGATAGCGGAGGACCAAATATCCTTATAAAGGTTAAAGTTTTTCTAAAAAGAGTCTTATAGAGTCTCATTTCTTGCTTTTGCAGAAAGGATTGAACTACTTGAAGCCTATTATCATATTATGTATATTTCTTCTGTTCGTAATGGGATGTCGAAGCAAAGAGGACAAGTCAATAATTAAGGAGGTTTCGTMCGAATCCATTACAGTTCGAGTCAAAGTGGAAAGAGAAGAAGCATCGAAAATTAAAATTCACACCGAATTGGTGAATACAGGTGATAGTTCAATTGGGATCATCCATGGTGACCCTTTGACTGGAGCAGTCGTCGGAGAGCGATCTAATCGCCCAGATATTATTTATAGTTTTGTTGGTATCTCAAAGTCATTAGCTAACAATGAAGTATACAGTTTCGATAAGGACAAAATGATTAATATTACACCTGAAGATCAAATTCTTTACACTCAAACCATATTTTCGATTAATGGTGAAAGTAAGACCATAGAATTAAATATTAATTTAGATGAAGTTGATTGAAAGGTATCTTTGAATTCCTAATTCAAAACTTTAATATTGGAGGCGTGTATTTATGAACTATTTTATAATAACCGGCACATCAAGAGGAATTGGACAAGAACTCAAGACCAAGCAACCTTCCCATCTGCACAACTATTCGGAATGGCCAAAGATGCCGGCATGCTGACGACACCAGAAGAAACCGCACAACAAATAATAGCGTTTTTGTTTACAGAGCATTTTGAACATGGTGCTATCGTTGATATTTATGACTATTCGAAGCTTCAACAACATGTTGACACTCAAAACAAAAACAATTAACAAAGGCGGCTGAAATAATGATTAGCATAATTAACGGTTCTGAAACTTTAATCATAGTCATTCATGAAATCTATGGCATTAACCGTCATATGCAACATATTTGTCAATCACTAGCGGATCATGGTTTTGATGTTTTTCTTGCCGGATTTAGCGTAGGAGCAACAACTGCATGGTTATGTTCAGAGGAACCAGAGGTTGATGGGATAGCAGCATACTATGGTTCACGCATTAGAAACTACACGGAATTATTGCCTAAATGTCCAACGATACTATTTTTCCCACAAGAAGAATTGTCGTTTCATGTAGATGATTTAATTTCGATTTTAAGAAAAAACGATGCGAATGAAATCCATAAATTCAGCGGACAACACGGCTTCAGTGACCCGTATTCTAGCAAATACAATGAACAATCCGCACAAATGGCCTTTTCTGAGATGACAGGCTTTTTCCATAACATAGAATGATTTTGATAGGAAGCAATACACTTGGTTGTTTGTATGTGATTTTATAGCTGCCTGTTAACGGAGTTTAACTTTAAGAGTGCTATCATAGGTAATTTTACAGTAACTTTTTCATTATTGGATCGATAGAGTGGAAGAGAACAATTCATATCCTATTAGGACTAGAAGGTGATATGAAGTGACGGAGTTCGGCACGAACTGTGCTTTTTTAATGCAATTAGATTAGAGGGAATCAAAAAAGAACCTGGATAATTTCATCAGGTTCTAAACATTTGCATATAAACAAGCACGATGATATAATCATTTCACGTCTTTCAAAATAAATGTGAACATAAATGTTACATCTTACAATTTTATTGTATCATGCTGATAAGCTCTTGTCAAATCTTTTTCTCAATTTATTGGATAGGAGAGATATTGAATGAGTACTTTAGTTCTCGGTTTTCAGGAAATGGAAAAAACGCAATTTTCACTCGTTGGAGGAAAAGGGTTGAATTTAGGGGAATTATCAAAAATCGAAGAAATTCAAGTACCAGAGGGATTTTGCGTTACAACTGAAGTTTATCAAAGAGCCTTCGAGCATAACGAAACGTACCATGCATTGTTGGATCAACTGACAACGTTAAAAATAGTAGATCGAGACCAGATTGGTGAAATCAGCAGAAAGATTCGACAAATCATTATGGAGGTAGAAATCCCTTCTGAAGTTGTAAATGCAATTACTCACTATCTCTCACAATTTGGTGATGAACATGCTTATGCCGTACGTTCTAGTGCGACTGCTGAAGATTTACCACATGCTTCTTTTGCTGGACAGCATGACACCTATTTAAATATCATCGGCAAAGAAGCAATCATTCAGTATATCAGTAAATGTTGGGCATCTCTATTTACGGATCGCGCGGTAATCTACCGTATGCAAAATGGATTTGACCACAGTCAAATTTATTTATCCGTTATCGTTCAAAGGATGGTTTTCCCACAGGCTTCGGGCATTTTATTTACTGCTGATCCGATCAGCTCTAACCGAAAGCTGCTCTCCATCGATGCCAGCTTTGGACTTGGAGAAGCGTTGGTTTCTGGCCTAATTTCTGCCGATTGTTATATCGTACAAGGAGGGGAAATCGTCAACAAAAGGATAGCAACCAAAGAAGTGGCTATCTATGGATTAAAAGAAGGAGGAACAGAGACAAAGCAAATTGATCCTAATCTACAGGATACACAAACACTTACTGAACAACAAATTTTACGATTGGCACTCATCGGAAGACAGATCGAAGCTTATTTTGGTTGTCCACAAGATATTGAATGGTGTTTGGCCCATGATACATTTTATATTGTACAAAGTCGTCCAATCACAACGTTGTACCCGATCCCTGAAGCAAATGATAAAGAAAATCATGTCTATGTTTCAGTTGGTCATCAACAAATGATGACCGACCCCATGAAACCGCTAGGACTGTCTTTCTACCTGTTAACGACCCCAGCAACCATGCGAACAGCTGGTGGAAGATTGTTTGTTGATATCACACATAGCCTGGCTTCCCCTGTCAGTAGCAATATTGTAATAGATGCCTTGGGAAAATCCGATCCCCTCATAAAAGACGCGCTTATGACTATCGTAGAGCGAGAAGATTTTATAAAATCAACTCCTGATGTTAAACAAGTACCCAGTCCCATTAAAAGCWGTAAAGCTAAGACGTTTTCCGATATTCAAGCACAAATCGAAAATAACCCGACAATCGTTTCTGATTTAATTAAAAGTAGTCAAATATCGATAGAAGAGTTAAAACAAAACATCCAAACGAAATCAGGATCAGATTTATTTGATTATATTTTAGAAGATATCCAGCAATTAAAGAAAATTCTATTTAACCCACAAAGTTCGGCTGTAATTATGACTGGGATGGATGCTTCATCATGGATTAATGAAAAAATGAACAAGTGGTTAGGTGAAAAAAATGCAGCAGATACGCTTTCGCAATCTGTACCAAACAATATTACTTCGACAATGGGTCTGGCGCTAATGGATGTCGCTGATGTGATTCGTCCTTATCCAGAAGTAATTGATTATTTGCAACATGTAAAAGAAGATAACTTTTTGGATGATCTGGTTAAGCTTAACGGTGGGAAGGAGACTCAAGACGCTATCTCTGCTTATCTCGACAAATATGGGATGCGATGTGCCGGTGAAATCGATATGACTAAAACTCGTTGGAGTGAAAAACCAATTACACTTGTCTCGATGATTCTAGCCAACATCAAAAACTTTGAGCCTAATGCTGGCAATCGAAAATTCGAGCAAGGGCGACAGGAAGCTTTGGAAAAAGAACAAGAGTTATTAGACCGATTAAAACAATTACCGGATGGTAATCAAAAAGCCGCAGAGACCAAACAAATGATCAGCTTAATCCAAAATTTCAGCGGGTATCGTGAATATCCAAAATACGGTATGATTAGTCGATATTTCGTATATAAGCAAGCTTTATTGAATGAAGCCGAACAGCTCGTACAAGCGGGCATTATTCATGAAAAAGATGATGTATACTATCTTACTTTTGAAGAATTTCGCGATGTCGTAGCCACAAATCTATTGGATTACCAGATCATCAACATTCGAAAAGACGAATACAAACGATATGAAAAACTGACTCCTCCACGTGTTATTACATCTGATGGCGAAATCATTACAGGGAAGTATGAACGGGAAAATCTCCCAACCGACGCTATTGCCGGTCTGCCTGTTTCTTCTGGAGTAATCGAGGGACGAGCACGTGTTATCTTAAGTATGGAGGATGCTGACTTAGAAGATGGAGATATTTTAGTCACTTCCTTTACTGACCCTGGCTGGACACCTTTGTTTGTATCCATTAAAGGGCTAGTTACCGAAGTTGGTGGGCTGATGACTCATGGGGCAGTTATCGCGCGTGAGTATGGCTTACCAGCAGTAGTTGGGGTGGAGAATGCTACCACATTAATAAAAGATGGACAACGAATACGCGTACATGGAACTGAAGGGTATATCGAAATATTGTAATGACTATCAAGATAACATTTCATTTAAGACATTAAGGAGATAGAGATATGACGGAATTTTGGGAGTCAAGTTTTATAGAAAAACAAACGATGTGGGGATTTGAACCTACAGACTCCGCAATCGCAACAAAGGACTTTTTCCTTGAAAAGAATGTTAAGGACATACTGATTCCAGGTATTGGTTATGGCAGAAATGCAAAGGTTTTTATTGACAATGGAATAATGGTGACAGGTATAGAAATTTCAAAAACAGCGATTGATTTGGCGAAGGAAAACGGGCTTGATATTACTATTTTACATGGCTCAGTAACGGATATGCCCTTTGATAACAAGCTCTATGATGGTATATTTAGCCATGCGCTTATTCACTTATTGGATAATCGCGAGAGAGAAAAATTTATTCAAGATTGTTATGATCAGTTAAAGCCAAATGGATATTTGGTTTTTACAACGGTTTCACAAAAAGCCCCGATGTTTGGCAAGGGTAAACAATTGGATAAAGACTATTTCGAGATAATGGAAGGCGTGAAAATGTATTTTTATGATGCTGACTCCATAAAACAGGATTTTGAAAAATATGGACTGGTAGAGATTTCAGAAATTGACGAGCCAAATAAGAACACAAAAAATGCACCTCCAATCCATTTTTTAATAATAAAGTGCAAGAAAACATCGTAATGATACTCTTGTATTTTCAATCAAACAGTGACAGTCTAGGACATTATTTATAGGTCCATGACTGTCACTGTTTTTAGTTTGGAACAGTAACAAGAACAGCAACAACTTGTAAAATAACAAATAATAAAAACCATGATCATTCGAGATCTGCTTTATATATACTTTATCAGCTGTAGTCTATACCAACCGGTTACACCCATCATACGATACATGGCAACTGTCTAAATTGCGGGAGAAATGAACAAAGGAGTTGGATACATGAAATCAATAACAAAACTTACGGGGCGAGTGATTTTCAAGGAAAACCCTGGTTATGAAGCGGCTCGTAAGAATTGGGATCCTCATACCGACAGATTTCCAAAAGTTTTTGTTTTTGCCCAAAGAACACAGGATGTTGCAAACGCTATAAGATGGGCTCGCAAAAATAATGTTCCCATTCGCCCGAGAAGTGGACGACACGCCTTGGAGACCAACCTTTCTCAAGTTAACGGAGGCATTGTCATCGATGTTAGCGAAATGAAGAAAATCAAATTAAATAAAAAATGCAGAACTGTTGTGGTTGAGTCGGGCAATCGGGTAGGAAGAGTCGTAAACAAACTGGYACAGCAAGGATTTATCGCACCGTTTGGTGATAGTCCCTCGGTTGGTATCGGCGGAATTACACTAGGTGGAGGGATTGGTCCACTCCAAAGGACGACTGGCCTCATTAGCGACAATCTAATTGGAGTAGAAATGGTTGACGCTAAGGGAAGAGTAATCCGGGCAAACAAAAAACGCAATTCCGATCTCCTATGGGCTTCCCGCGGTGGAGGAGGCGGTAACTTTGGCGTATACACAAAATACAAATTCAAAGTACTGCGTGCTCCAGCCAAAGCTACCGTCTTCAGCGTTACGTGGCCATGGGAGCAGTTCGAAAAAGTCGTAAAGAAATGGCAAGTCTGGGCTCCTAATGCCAGCACCAGATTGGGCAGCGAATTAAGTGTCGGTCCCAAAAAAGGTGGAAATGTTAGCATGCTCGGTCTGTTTCTYGGATCTAAAACGGAAGCCCTGCGTCAATTAGAGCCTATTCTAAGCGTGGGGACGCCTACGAAAAAAACCATCCGATTGTTGCCATATATTGAAGCTACAAAGTTTTTGTTAGCTCCCGATCCAGTGCTGACACAAAAGTTCAGCAACCAGTTTTCCAGCGGCTTCGGCAGACGTCCTTTTCCAGATAAGGCCTATAAAGTTATGCGCGAGTTTCTAGAAAACGCCGAGGGAGGGACTCCGGCCGGCTTCTTCTTCCTTAACTGGGGTGGTGCCATAAGCCGTATCGCACCTAAAGCCACAGCATTCTACTGGCGTAAGGCTCAATTTTATGTCGAATGGAACAGCTCATGGGTTAAGCCATCTCATGCCGCAAAGAATATCGCCTTAGCACGGAACACAAGGCATAAGCTGCAGCCATATATAGTAGGTTCCTATATCAATGTACCAGACCAAGGTATCAAATGTTCTGGTCCTGTTTATTATGGTAAAAACTTTCCTAGGCTGCGTAGAGTAAAAGCTAAGTATGATCCAAATAATGTGTTCAACAATCCTCAAAGTATTCCACCGGCTTGAATGAGAATGAATTGAAATAGAGTACTTTCTCACAGTTAAGTTGTGGGGGATATCATGTCACATGACATGCAGCAAAGACACACAAGTTAACTAACCGCGTGAACCCAAGGGGAGCCTTGGGTTCATTTTTCATTTTACAACTAAAATCGATATGGCTAGGCTTCCGTAACCACAGAGAAAGTAATTTGATTAAAACAGTACCTTGACAGTCATAGTAGTGTGTCGTATTATACAGTTGCGGGGTGATTAAATGAGTGAGAACAAAATTACATCCGACCTGCTGCGCGGACATACCGATACGATGATATTGCGACTATTATCCGAAGCTGATCGCTACGGATACGAAATTGTCAAATTGATCGCGGAGCGCTCGGGCGGTGAGTATGAACTAAAAGAAGCGACCATGTATTCCAGTGTCAGACGTCTTGAGACAGACGGTGATATCGAGTGGTATTGGGGCGATGAATCACAGGGCGGACGGCGCAAATATTTTAGAATTACCGAGAAGGGCAAGGAAACATATGCCCGCAACAATAGCAACTGGGAGTATGCAAAACGCGTGCTTGAAAACTTACTATAGGAGGTTTGATGTGATGAATCAGAAATTGACGAATTATTTGAACGACGTTTTTACGCCATACGATGGGGTGAAAAGCGTCACCGAATTAAAAGCCGACCTGCTCTCCGATTTACAGGAGAGGTACCGTGAACTTATAGCTGAGGGCAAAGACGATGAAACAGCGTTTAATAAGACCATTGAGAGCATCGGCGACATCGAGGAAACGATACTGGAAGTCGCCAATCTCTCCCGCTCGCTGGAGAGGCAAGTACTGACAAATTTTAACGCGAGCAATTTGCCAAAGAGTGACTTTGCAGGTGTAATTGCGCATAAAGGAAATTTCACATCAAGTGCATTACACGGCTCTGACTTTGCAGGTGCAGACTTGACAGGAAGCACCTTTAAGAGCAGCGACATTCGTGAAGCCAATTTTAACGGCGCAAATCTGACCGACTGTACCCTATCTGTCAATGATCTTTCCAATGCGAGCTTCAATAAATCGATCCTTGTACGCACCAACTTCAGCATTTCGGGGATGGAAGGAGCAAAATTCACAGGCGTAAAACTGACCGATGTCACGCTAAACAAGATCGACCTTAAAAAAACAATCTTTGAAGGTTGTATCTTTGACGGCGTGGACTTCAAATATTGTGACCTGAGTGGGCTGTGTCTAGACGGGCAAACCTTTATCGGCGTTAAGTTTGACAAGTCTGCTATAAATGAAGTTTCGTTTAAGGGCGCTACACTCAAGAATGTTTCTTTTCAAGCATTTTTTTCCTTGACTAATAAGTATTACCGCTCCATCAAAACCATCTGCTTTGACGACGCAGTCATGGATAAGCTGACCTATGCTGCGCTTAAAGGTATGGGAGCCGAATTGTCTAAAGTTACAGTTCGATAAGGAGGGGATAAACATGAAAAACAAGTCAATTCAAGTTATAGGTCTGCAAAAGTCTTACAAAGAGCTTGCCGTCCTTTCGTTGAGGGATTCGATGTGGCGTCCAATCCTGATCATGTGAGGCAGGCGATTAGTTTAACCGGACAATTTGCCGCCGTGGACGAACTAATGACCGGACGAGAAAATCTAATCATGATTGCCAAACTACGATACCTGAGTAATCCGCGGCAAGTTGCGGACGACTTGCTTAAACGTTTTGGCCTTACAGACGCCGCCAACCGCAGGGTATCTACTTATTCAGGTGGGATGCGCCGCAGGCTCGACATCGCATTAAGCTTTGTAGGGAAACCGCGGGTCATTTTCCTCGATGAGCCGACCACTGGCCTTGATCCCGAGGCTCGCATGGAGGTTTGGAAGATCGTGAAGGAGCTTGCAGACAGCGGCACTACGGTATTCCTAACTACGCAGTATTTGGAAGAGGCGGAACAGCTCGCTGACCGAATTGCGATTCTGCACAAGGGTAAAATCATCGCCAGCGGCACGCTTTTGGAGCTAAAAAAGATGTTTCCATCAACGAAAGTGGAGTATATTGAAAAGCAGCCGACATTAGAAGAGATATTCCTCTCCATTATTGGCAAGAAGGAGGGAGCATAAATGGAAACGGTAAAAAAACATTTTTTTAACGATTTGGGTGTTAGGCTCGGACGTTCCATGCGCCATATTTCCCGCAGTATGGACACCATCGTTACGGTTTGTATCACTCCGATTGCGATGATGCTGCTGTTCGTCTATGTTTTTGGTGGTGCAATTCAAACCGGTACTGATAACTATGTCAATTATCTATTGCCCGGAATACTGCTCATTGCGATAGCTAGCGGGATATCCTACACGGCTTTTCGTCTGTTTACCGATGTGCAGCGAGGTATTTTCGAGCGGTTTCATTCCATGCCGATTTCGCGTTCTACCTTACTATGGGGGCATGTGCTGACCTCACTGGTATCCAATGCTATCTCGGTTGTCGTTATCATTCTCGTAGCGTTGATTATGGGTTTTCGTTCTTCGGCTGGGATACTAGACTGGCTTGCAGTAGCTGGCATACTTATGCTGTTTACGCTGGCATTAACCTGGGTCGCTGCCATTGCAGGATTGTTGGCAAAATCGGTGGATGGGGCAAGCGCTTTTTCCTACCCGATAATCTTCCTTCCGTTTATTAGCTCGGCATTTGTGCCGACCGAATCAATGCCTTCGGTTGTTCGTGCCTTTGCTGAAAACCAACCGGTAACCTCGATCGTTGAAGCCATTCGCGCGTTGCTTTCAAACCAACCGGTGGGCAATGAATTATGGATTGCGCTTGCGTGGTGCGTTGGGATTTTGCTTGTAGCCTATTTCTTTGCAATGAGGGTTTATAAAAAGCGGTTTTAATTGAAGAAGTGCGACCCAGTACTGAATTGGTACTGGGTTTAATTTACGGTTTGATCCGAAGAAAGGCAAGATCAGGGAGTGCCCTTATCCTGCCTCATGAGTATTATTCGTTACTAGTGCACTAAACTTTCCAAATCCGGCTGCAATTTATTCCGTAGGACATACAGCATGATGGCTCCAACAAGGAACGCGACGGCATCCGCTATGACAAGCGACCAGACCACCCCATGAAAGCCATTCAAGCGATTAGCTATAAACAACACAGGAATCAAAGTAACACCTTGAATAATTGACATAATAAACGCGGCGGTTCCTTGCGCTGTTGCTTGGAAGATTCCCGTAAACAACGAGGTCATTCCTGTAATGAACAAGGATAAGAACGTCACATGCAGAATGTAGCTGCCCATTTCAATTAATTGCGGGTCATTCGTAAATAAACCAATTAAATGGTCGGAAATCAGATAGACAATAACTCCGAACACGACTGCTAACGCAAGAACCACTTTAATTGTGAATGTAATGGTATGCTTCATGCGTAATTTATTCGCTGTAAAAGAGAAAGCAATCATCGGCACAACTCCCTCACATAATCCCATCAGAATAAACTCTGGAAATTGCAGCAAACGCGATGAAATTCCGAACCCCGCTATAGCTTGCTCCCCATATTCAACAAGAAAATGGTTAAAGATGAGTGACATTGCTCCCATGAAGATACTCATAACAAAAACGGGAACTCCGATTTTGAATACATTGCTTAGAATGTCCTTGGTAGCCTTAAACCATTTTATAGAAATGGTCAAAAATTGGCTTTTATATCTTATATGAAAAGCGTAGTACATGCTCGCAACCAAATTAGAAATGACTGTAGCAGACGCAACGCCGATTACGTCCCAATGGAAAACGAAGATGACTAGCGCATCTAAAATAATATTTACGACAACACTGATAATCATACCGATCATCGACGTGGTAGCTGACCCCTCCGAGCGCACAATATTCTCCAGCGTGAAAAATAATACGACGATTGGCGAACCAATAAGCATTATCGTGACATAGTCCTTTGTAAATCCGAAGGAGTCAGGCGTTGCCCCCAGGCCATGGACGATTGGATCAATCAACGGGAGGCTAACGGCCGTCACGATAAGACCGAGAACTAAACTGCTGTAAAAGGCAAATGAAGATACATGCTTAACATCATCATATTTTTTCTCACCCAGCAACCGAGAGATGAAGGCTCCGCTACCAATGCCAATCAAGTTGCCTAGTGCCATAATCGCCGCGAATAAAGGCAAGGTGAGTGCGAGTGCAGTCAACATGGCAGTATTGTGGAGAGTACCAAGGAAATAGGCATTCAAGATGGAGTATATGACACTCATTGACATGCCTAACATCATCGGTATAGCGAAGTGAGCTACAGCTTTTGAGACGGGTGCTTTTTCGAAATAATGGAGGTTTTCTGTATCCATGTGAATCACTTCTTTCTTTATTTATTTTGATCATCAATCTAACAGTGTTAGTTTGTATCTTACAGTGTTAGATGATATCATGAACCTATGAACCTGTAAAGCATAAACTTACACTGTTAGATAAAAGGGCGGATACCGATGAAAAAAAAGCAGCCTCAGATTTCGGAGGATAAGATTTTGGAAACCTCATGGGAGCTTCTTGAAGAGGACGGAATTGAGAAATTTAGCATGAGACGCTTGGCCGATCGTCTGGGCATTCAGGCTCCCTCTCTGTACTGGTATTTCAAGAGCAAGCAGAATCTCTACCAGCGCCTGGCCAACCAAGTATCGAAGATCATTTTGGAGGAGTTTCACTCTGAGGGGGATTGGAGGGAGCAGCTAGCGGAATTTGCGGTAACCTTACGGAGTGTGCTCAGCCGATATCCCTGCTCCACGCAGCTCATGATGTTGACGCTGCCCCACGAACCAGACATGATCCGGTTCACCAACCGAATGCTGCTCTGCATGGAATCGACGCCACTTAAGCAAGAGCAAAAATTACAAGCCGTTCTTACGCTGGTGAACTATGTCTTCTACTTCGTTCTGGACAATTATCAGCATCAGCGCGTTGTATCTACTATGCTTGAGGAGCAGGGAGGGCTTCGTGCTGGAGAAATAACCAGTCTTTTGGACTCCATGACCGAGACAGATGCGGGAGTGTTTCGAGGGATGTACAAAAATGGGCTATTCAATCTGATAGGGACCGACGGAGCTTTTGAATTCGGCATGCAGCTGATTCTGAAGGGGATTGAGCAGGTGATAAAGGATCAGGATAGGTAGTATAGTATTGTAAAACACACTCATCTGGATATTGGATGGGCGGATTCATTGAACTTTATATATAACTCTACGGCAGCCCGTTAAGCTAACAGGCAAGACAGTCGAACAATAGTGACTAATAAAAGGTTTTATTAGGTACGATTACATTTTGAGGAAAGGTGATATAAAGGTGATCTACAAAGGGATATTCTTGGCTTACGTAATCATCCAAAATATTTATTTTCTCATTACACAACCGGAAAAATATAAACTATGGATATCAGTATTTAATATATTTATAGGTGCGATAATGACAATAATGGCTGTTTTTTATTATTTTGATGCTTATAAACCTAAAGTTGGTCCAGTAGGAAATGGTCCCAATCCTGATTTAATTTTGACTAATTTTCTAGGCATGATATTTACGGGAGGCTGCTTTTAAATTATCGGTTTAACCGGTGTTCACATTAAAAGAAAGCTGAAGCACAAGAAATAATAGGAGTAGCTATTCCTAGAGATTAATAGTGGGATAGAAGTGGTTGATTCATTTGTAGGCGGGACATTTCCAGCACTGACTGCTCTGAATGGGGAAAGTGTGAATCCATTGCAGATTTACATACAAATTGGATCATATCTTTGGTTCAAGTGTATGATGGCATTGCTTATTTATAGCCTGGCATCTGTATTTCTCTTAAAAAACAGCTCAAAAATGCACAATGGACAGAGCAGAAT
>NZ_JBFRDK010000194.1:0-11236 GCF_052113545.1 Paenibacillus sp. TAF43_2 | reverse complement strand
GTATAACCATTCCGTAGTAAAGTTGTTCGGACTGTAAATTAAATATGTACTTTCCACGTACTCTGCCTTCGTACTCTTAAACCATGTATTGAAGCTTGGAATTGAAATTTCGCTTTGTATTTTGTCCAATGCTTTTGTCCAGACATCAAGTTGTTCCGTTGCTTCTATTTTAGTATTCTTAACTTCATGAATTACTGGCTCCCCATTTACCCTTTCACTTAGAAGAAGTTCTTCAACAGATTTGCTGAAGACCTGTCCTAGTTTTAGCAGAACTTCGATATCAGGCAAACATTCGCCTTGTTCCCACTTGGAAACGGCTTGATGGCTTACGCCCAGTAAATTGGAAAGTTCTACTTGCGTTAATGATAGTCCCTTCCGCAAGTCCAATATGTTTTTACCGACTTTTACATTATCTAACACTGTGGATCACCTCCATTACTCAACTTAAGCAAATAGTATCATAAAGAAAGCGAAATCAAAATCGAGTATATGTTGAATTGAATGTACCATTAAATGCAACCGTTGGTTGCAAAGGATGTTGAACTAAACTGCCCGTTAGCGTTTGAAGCACCCGTAAGTCTAAAGCTATTTTCCGAGTCTACAACTTTATTTTTCAGTCTAATACTTTATTTTCTGTGGACATTTAACGCTATAGCATGATTTTTAAGGTGTCATAAGCTGCTTTTCTCGAAATAACGATTCTAGAGTTCGTTGCAATGTTAATCCATTCTGAATGGTTTAAATAAGAGTTTTTAGGTTCGTAAGCCGTGTATTGGATAAGGGGAGCTCATCGTTTTGCCTAAGTTTCATCAAAATAAAGTAGGGCTATCCCAGGCGTAGATAAATCTACGCTTGGAACAGCCCTTGGGAAGATTGCAGACAAAATCACGAACCAATTGCCTGCAACTTATCTACCAAATCGAGCGCATCTGCCAAGCATTCATGGTTTGAAGCAGCGCATCGCCGCCGCGAGCAAAGAAAGAGATACCTATATCTTCTGGTCTCGGATAAACCCGATTGGTCATGGCGACCCTGCCTTCGCCTGCAAACAATTCAATAGAGGAGCGATCAAGAAACAGTCTTAGCTGCAAACGCCCGTCTGAAGACAACTGAAGCGGCGCCTCGCTAACTCCGCCATCGCCTTCACCGCCAAGATTACGATCCATATAAATCTTTTGTTCGCTTATGGAATAGCTAATTTCTGTATAGTCTGTCCCATCCTCGGAGCTGCGTACACGAATACCTACTTCTGTGGCTTCCGTTCCAGCCAGATCAAATACGATATCCATTTCAAGAGAGTCTCCATGGAAACCATTTATTTTGACAAATTCGTTGCTTGATAGAGCTACATCAGACGCCGAAACCTGTTGTCCACGCAGCATGGAAAGCTCCGGCACTGGATTGCTTCGCACCGTACCATCGGCTGCTAACGTCAATTCGCGCGGCAGCGTCATTCCGCCAAGCCAGCCATGCGCTTGCTCGGGCATCGTCGCTCCCCATATGTTCATCCATGCGATCATAATTCTTCTACCTTGATCATCAAGCAGCGTTTGCGGCGCATAAAAGTCAAAGCCATAATCGATTTGTCCCATCTGCTGCTTATCAAAGCGGCAGCTTGCGTAATCGAACGTCCCTGACAAATACAGGTTTTTGATTGGTGCAATATTCATCGGGGAGATGAGCAGCGTATGCTGCTTGCCTTCTCCAAGCGGGAATAGATCTGGACATTCCCACATATCTCCCATCGTACCATCACTCTGCGCCGCAGCACCTTGATATTCCCAGCTCAGCAGATCGCTCGACGTATAAATTAACCCTTTGCCAAGTCCGTCTTTGCCGTAACCAACGACCATATGCCAATTATCTTCATGCTTCCACACCTTCGGATCACGGAACCCGAACCGCTGCGCATCAGGTGAATCACCGATCACCGGATTAGCAGCATACTTGTGGAACGTCACACCGTCGGTGCTCGTTGCTAAAGCCTGAACCTCTTCCGGTGTTTTGCCATCAACATGTCCCGTATAAATTAACGTTAAAACGCCATTGTTATCTACTGCGCTTCCTGACCAACAGCCCTGTCCGCCAAACTCCGCTTTGTCATAATCCTCGGATGGTGCTATCGCAACCGGCAGATGCTCCCAATGAACTAAATCCTTGCTTCTAGCATGTCCCCAGTGCATCGGACCTTGCTTCGATTGATAGGGGTCATGTTGATAAAACAAATGATAATGTCCTTCAAAATAAATCATGCCGTTCGGGTCATTCATCCAGCCTGCTGGCGGCATCATATGATAATGAAGCCGATATGTTGTATCAATCGTTTTCACATTTTCTTGAAGCGCTTTATTCGCATTTGCAATATAACGTTGATGAAGGTCTTGTTTGCTTGTCGTATTTTCCAACCTGATCACCCATCCTTGCTTGTGAATTTTCATCACGCCAATTGAGCATGTGTAAACGCTTACTTTTTATACCAATCCGTCCTCCCGATCGCAAATAGCTCCAGGCCATTGCTTTCGGTAGACGGACTCACCTCTGCTGTAAATACAACTGCTACGTTCTCTTAATTCTAGGATCAGCACTATATTGCAAATAGTATTCTTTTGACCTTTGCCACTATTTAAAATACTGCTTGACTATACCTTTACCCTCATTAACTTCCACTTCGGCATAAGCACCGTTTATGAGCGTAATTTGTGGAGGGACATGCCCGCAATCCACATCATAAATGATCGGAATTTGAAGCTCTTCTGCGAGCTCTTGATACACATCTTCAACGGTATAACCATCTACGGATTGATTTGCTGGACTCCGTCCGAACAAAATGCATGGGCTTTGCTCAAACCAGCCTGCCAGCTTCATTTGAACCAGTGATCTTCGTAAATCTACGGTCGATAACTCACAGTTTTCGAGGTACCACAAAATAGGCTCACCATCGATAAACTGCTCTCGAAAAGCGGATACATCACCATAAGGTGTGCCGACTAAATGTCTAATCACATCAATACAGCCTCCAAGTATACGCCCCTCGGTCTTCACTTGTTGGTTGGAGGTCGATTTCCAGTATGTAGGCTCGTTCAAATGAAATACATAAGGGGTTGGATTATCGTGCTGCCATTCTTTTTGATAATTTTTAGACGAGTATTGAATGATAGCTTTTCCCGCCTTAGTAGATAAAACCGGTTGCCACATGGCTGTCGTCTCATCCGAATATTCGCCTCTTAGATCAAATAAATTAGCGCCATGTGCAGTCGCTATGCCTGTCTTTAACGTAGTCGCAAATAGCAGTACGCTTATATCTGAATAGCCCATTATCCATTTATCATTTAAGCGGTCGAAATCAATATATTCAAGCATCTCAATCAACAGCTCGCCTCCCCATGGAGGAATGACGATATCAATGTGATCGCTGCTCATCATTTCATTAAACTCATCGGCACGTTTTTTGGCAGGTGATGATTTGGCTTTATTTTGCGTCCAAACTGTCTCCCCGCAAATGACTGAATACCCTTTCGTCTCCATACGACTGCAAGCCAGCTTAAACGAGTCATGCATAGAAGCAGAAACCCCATTCGATGGTGCCGTTACGCCTATCGTTGCTCCTTCTTCAAACCTCGGATATTTGATCATCATTGTCCCCCAGCATAAATGTCTTTTAAAATAGAAAACGCGTCATTCTCTAATGCCATTAGCTCTTTAACGATGGTTATACATTGCTCTTTTTGTTTCACTTCGCGCTCTCGCGGCTCTTGATATGGATACATCTCTTTCAGCTTATTAGATCGAGAGACAACTTGTCTATACGTATGGATTAACTCGTTAAAGCTTTGTCCTTCCATACCTAATGATGTTCCCTTTAATTCCGTCAGGAACTGCACGGCATGACTCCTAGCCTCGCACAAAATTTCGATAAATAAACTGAAATAATATTTATCCATCGTTTCCCTCTCGAGTGCATCCAGCCAACGTTCGTAAGCTTTTGCGCCAACGAGATACGTTTTGCCCTGCCACCGATAAGCGCCATCCTCATTTAAACGAATAACATAATCAAGCGCTTCTATAAAAGCGGTTCGTTCGTCTACTGCTTGAATAGGAACAACCGAATGCAAAGAAATGAGGCCGCCTGCCTTGTTTTTTTGTTCGGATTTCTCACCATTCTTTACACAGTTTATACAAGGACAGCGGCTTAGACCTAAGAAACTCCAGGGTATTGCATCTTCGCTGTGCTCATACCCTGTATGCCAATTATATGTATAATAACCGTGATCATCATGGGCGTACACGACAGATGTCTGGTTTTGAATATCAATATTTTTAGAAAAAACGGGATGATTGGCACGTAAGGCGCGCTTTGCTTTCTCCCACGCTTCCGCTTGCAGACGTTTAAAGTCTTCTCCTTCCGCATAAGCATGCAGCCCACTAACCTCTAATCCAATATTGCGAACAAGCCGAAAAACCTCCGGCTCAGGAGGTCCCCCGTTAGGTTCAACTAGTCTTTCATCAATGACATGTAAGAAAGCAAGCCCCGTCATGCCATAAATCCATGCTGCCGAGAGAGGCATTTGATAAAAGTCAGCCGTAGATTTAATAGCACCAATTAATGAACTGTCCAGTCCACTAAATTTGTAATGATCAATTTTCACCAGTGTGTTAGCACTCCATTGATTATTTTCATCCATAGGGCTACCTCCATCTCTTCATGGTCACACCTGCAAAACCTCTACACTATAGTCGATTCCAATGTTTTAGCTATAGCTTCCTCTAAGGGTGTAGCCGTGAAGCCAAACCTCTCTGAAAATAGACTGCTGTCAATAATAAAATCATTTTCGAACTGGTACAGCATTTCGATGCTTTCTCGAGCTGCCGGTATAAACAATCCCCCTATCCGAAGCATCGTTTTCCCCATCGTTTGAATGTTTGCAGGGAATCCAGCAAGTCGATAAGCTGTTTCAACAAATTCTCTTGTTGTAACCGCAGCATCGTTCGGAACATGCCAGGCACGGCCAAATGCATCTTCATGTTGACTTAACACGACAAGCGCTTTCCCAAAATCATCGATAAACGTATACGTATGCTTCTTATCCGGATTCCCCATAACCGTGCACGCTTTGCCTTTCACTATCGGCTTGAACAACCGTGAACCAACAGAAGAATGGTGAACATTCGGTCCAAAAAAATCCGCTCCCCGACCCATCGTCACCTGCAGTATCCCCTCTTGATAGAGCTGCAGCAGACGATTAGACATGTCTGCGCGTACTTTCCCTTTCTTAGTCACGGCTGTGTAAGGTAATCCTTCATGCATGCTCCCATTAACCTGCCCATACATATATACATTTTCGGCAACGACCAGCTTCGCTCCTGCAGCTATAGCTCCCGATATGATATGCTCCTGAAAAGGCAAAAACAACTCATGCCACTTCTGATATGGCGGCTGCGCACACTGAAAGACAACCTTTGCATGTTTCATTATGGCCTTTGTCTCATCCTCATTCATTACGTTCGCTTGCTTTACACTCACCCCTGAAGGCACAGTCGCTTTCCCGCTCAAACTAACCATTTTGACAGGTTCTCCAAGAGCAACAAGCTCCCTCATGACGGCCATGCCCAGCGGACCCGTTCCGAAAATCACATTCATATTGTTTTTTCCTCCCCATTTGGTGAATAAAAACAATATAAACCCTATAGTAACTATAGGGTCAACGCTTTTCGAACAGAAACTTGAAGCTCTACAATAAACTCCTCCGGCTTCATCATTTGAGCCATATCAACCAAATACAGCTCAATCGACGGGCCCGCTTCGATGTAGTTATGCTTCTCCATCCACTCCAGCAGCTTGCTGTAAATCCGTTTGCACGATTCGGCATTCGGAATTCCGCAATAAAGAGCTGTAATATACTCGCCTTCAGGGACAATTCGGCTATAATCATTTGGAGCTTGAGCACCAGTAGAATCGGTAGAAATACAAAATTCCAAATCGGAATCCTCACGATCAAATGTCAAAATATTTTCATGGTAAATCGTCATCAATTGCTTCGGAATTAATCCGTTTGCTTCCGCCTGCTGAAATAATCGTGTAAACTTCACAACCGATGCTTCCATCCCGCACGCTGATCTGCTGCGATCAGATAGGATAAGCCGCTCCGGCAAATGTTTTAATTCCACTAACACATCAAGGTTTTTAAGCTCATCGCCTAAATCCAGCAAATAATTGATTTGTTCCGATCGCTTTCCTATTAATTGTACAAGCTGCTCTAATTGTTCAATTTCAGTAATCGTGTTCCTTCGTTTTAATTCAAGCTTCTCTATTAAACTGCTTAAGCTTCCATCTTTTAAAGCAGCTTTTATTTCATCAAGCGAAAATTGCAATGTTTTCATGTCTTGGACGATTTTAATATAAAGAAGTTCATAATTGGAGTAATACCGATAACCAGTGGATTTATCCGTATGGCTGGGTATGACCAAGCCGATCTTGTCGTAAAAGCGCAGTGTTTGAACAGCGATATTACATATCTTTGCCGCTTGGCCTATAGAGTAGAATTGATCGTTGCTCATCGAATCTATTCCCCTTTGAGAGTCTCGCCTGTTAATAAATCTATCTGCTGCAAAATGGGTTCAGCTAATTCAAGTTGTTTCGTCGCAAATTCCAAATCGCCATGCCCTGCGAGAGCAAAATCCAGATTGCCTAAGGTAGACATCAGTATGCGTGCAGAAACTGCAAAACCAAAAGCCTTTTTGTCAGAAACAATATCAGAATGATTCATCATACATGTGAAAGTTGGCTCTTGTGTTCCACCAAATAAAACAAGGTTGCCAACATAGGAGGCCAAATCCCAGTAGTAGGGCATTAATGATATGTCCTCAAAATCCATCCATAACCAGCCCTCCGGGCTCGGTATCAGGTTCCCTGCATGGGCATCTCCATGACTGGGTACTAACAAGTCTAGCTCCTCCCGCATCTTCTCGTCCCATTTATGAAATTTCTGCAATAAAGCTTGTATTCGTTCATCGGGGTTTTGTCTTAATCTTTGTGCTGATTGACAAGTGCGCTCCCAAACGCCAAGCATAGGAACATCACCTTCGAAGTCCTTCATTGCCTTAGAAAGTTTATTAATAAGATCAACTGCTTCCTTCGGTGATGGAGGTTGCAAGGCTGCAGGAGGGACATAAGCCCACAGCGTCAGCCATGTATCTGCCACGTTATGAGGACCCGCATCAACAAGGCTAGTTGGCAGCAGCACGGGGACATTCATCGAATGAAGGTAACGCGCTACAAGCAGCTCTCGATCCTGTATCTTGTATGCATACTCTCCATCTGCTTCAGAGAGGGCAATCGCTATTCTTGCGACAATGGGATAAGGAGCTAGATGAATAATTAGATTCCCACCCTCACTAAGCACATGAGGCGTAATATCGGTTAACCCCCATTCATTGGCCATTAATAATAATGATGAGATAAGCTCGTTTTTATTAGGCATTGCAGCAGCTCCTTAACAAAGTTATACATTTATTTTAGCTTCACTGCTGTCTCGCTCAAAGGTAAAAAACGTTTCATAGTCAACTCTAGGCAAAAACTACTATTTCTCAACGCTTCAACTTTATCTCATACTTCGATTAATGACATGCTTTATGCCATTATTCAAATCAAGGCTTTTAAGTTCGGGCACATCGACTTAAAAAACAATGCTCAGCCGCCAAAAGCAATACGATAACCGTTATTGTCGACAATGGTAAGCTCACTCCATCCATCTGACCAATGCGGTCCTTGCACAATCTTCACTTCTTTTGAAATAAACAACTTATGTAACTGTCTTAATCCCTCTGGATTCGTATAGCAGAAAGCATCAAAATAAAGTCCGCCTTCTACTGACGAATTGGGCCGAATATTACTTTTCAATTTAGCTTCGTGTAGAATAAAGGTCACATCTCCGTAGTTCATATGGATGTGTCCGCCGATATTTTCTGAAGTAAATCCTATTTCTTCATAAAAATGAACGGAATCTTGTAAATCTGCTACTAAAAAAACCAATGATGGTCCTTTCAAATGAACCAAGTTTACACTATTATTTTCCACCAATAACAACTCCTAAAATTTATAATTTATTCTAACTATTTCAACAAAAAGAAAGTTCAATCATCAACCTCGCAAAATATCCGTTTTATGATTCAATAGATCCCTAAACAGCTGCTTCTGCACGCTGCTAATGCATTCAATATCGATATCCTCCAATTTCGTAAAAACCAACTGCWGTGACTCATTATTGCTGTCCGTATGCAGTACATTCTTACCATCCTCAGCTAATTTACCTGTTAAATCTACCGCCACGTTGAAGATAAACATGACGAATACAACTTCATTGCCATCAGGATATCGATACTGCATATTGGGACCAGTATAAATGGAATACAAATCATATTCTGTTACATGCAGACCCGTTTCCTCCAGCACCTCTCTTATCATCGTTTCTTCAATCTTTTCTCCCGCTTCCATTCCGCCGCCAGGCAGACCCCAATCTCCGTAGTCTGATCTTCTCTGTAACAATAT
This sequence comes from Paenibacillus sp. TAF43_2, assembly GCF_052113545.1. Classification (NCBI taxonomy): domain Bacteria; kingdom Bacillati; phylum Bacillota; class Bacilli; order Caryophanales; family Paenibacillaceae; genus Paenibacillus; species Paenibacillus sp. TAF43_2. The sequence goes on along the minus strand of NZ_JBFRDK010000194.1, from coordinate 2,691 downwards.
TCTTCCAGCTTCATCTTTAATAATGGCTCCGCCAGTAACGATAATTCTCTTATTCATAGGCTCACTCCCTTTTGGATTGAATCTTTAGCGCATTTGTTTCTTCCTCAATGCGACCAACGTCAATACGCTCAAACAACAGCTCTAAACCTTGAATTTTTTGATTAGCAGCTACAGTAATGAACTCCCAGCTAGGCTCAGGAAGAGTTAGAAACCTTCTTGTTTTCTCGCATGAGAAAGGAATAAACGGGTTCAACAATTGAGACAGATTCGCTATAATTTGCACGCAAGTGTTTATAGTAAAAGCACAAGCCTCTCGATTTTCTTTAATCTGAACCCATGGCTTTTGTTCATCAAAATATTTGTTTGCTCTGCGAATAGTAGCAAAAATCAACTCAATCGCTTCCATTAGTCGTCCTTCTTCAATGCATGCACCTGACTCGACATATAAAGAAGCAATGGCTTTCATCCATTCCGCGTTCTGCTTGCTTTCAGGAACGTTTCCTTCAAAAGATTTATTTACAAACGCTAGCGTACGATTGACTAGATTGCCAAATGCGCCAAGCAATTCTCCATTGTGACTATAAATAAATTCTCGCCAAGAAAAATCAGTATCCCGTTTCTCTGGACCGTTTGCGATCAGGAAATAACGAATAGAGTCTGGCTCATAACGCTTCAAAATGTCCGGCACCCATACCGCCCAATTATTGCTTGTCGAAAACTTTTTCCCTTCCAGCGTCATGTATTCACAAGAGATAATTCGATCAGGCAAATGGTATTCCTCGGCGCCTATCAGCACAGCCGGCCATATTAGTGTATGAAAAGGGATATTGTCTTTACCGTGTACATAATAAGCGGTTATTTCCTCATTTCCGTCCTTCCAGAAGGCCTCCCAGCTGCCGCCTGTTTCAGCAGCCCACTGCTTGCTTGCCGATAAATATCCGCTCACTGCTTCAATCCAGACGTAAATTTTTTTATCCTCGAACCCTGCAACCGGAACCTCCACACCCCAATCTAAATCCCTTGTCGCCGCACGATCTTGAAGCCCCTCTGCAAGATATCTTTGCGTTAATTGTACTGCATTTTCTTTCCAGCCTTTTGTTTTTTTTGCATACTTAGTCAATTCAGCTTGGAAGGAAGAGAGTGCAAGATAATAATGTTCCGTTGGCCGCTCAATTGGAGGATTCCCGCAAAGCTTGCATGTCTTGTCTGTAAGGTCGGCTGGGTCAAGCAAGGCTGAACAATAATCACATTGATCGCCTCTCGCACGGTTGCTGCAAACAGGGCAAATCCCTTCAACATATCGATCCGGCAAAAATCGTTGATCTGTTTCACAATACGTTTGTTGGATTGTTTTTTTATATAAATGTCCTTTTTCTAAAAGTGCCAAAAATAACTGTTGAACGACTTGGTGATGAAATGGCTGGTCTGTTCGAGTATACAAATCATACGTAAACCCAAGCTGTTTAAAGCATTCGGCAAATTCCTGATGAAATCGATCTGCAATATCTCCCGGAGAAACACCCTCCTGAATCGCTTGCACCGCAACAGGCGTACCGTGGCAGTCACTTCCAGATACGTACAACACCTTATTTCCTTTTGCGCGGTAATAACGTGCCAACACATCCCCTGGCAATACACTCGCCAATCTTCCCAAATGCAATGAACCGTTCGCATAGGGCCACGCACCGCCAATAAACACATTTGTCATCCTAATACCTCCTTTTTTTGACAAACAAAAAAACCCTCATCCCAAAGGGACGAGAGCTGTGCTCACGCGGTACCACCCAATTTTATTAATGCCTCGCGGCATTAACCTCTTCAGGTACGATGCTTATGCATGTATACCCTAGCACAGTAACGGGTGCGGGTTCCGGCGCAGCCTACAACCATATGAGGGTTCGATGCGCAGCTCAGAGACCATATTCCCAAAGTTATTCTTTACCCCTTTTCAGCAACCGGGGCTCTCTGTAAAAAGACATCGCCTTGGTACTCTTTCTCATCATAGCTTTTTATTAGAATATTCAATTTATTGGAATTATACTCAATATGATATTTCAAGTCAAGGTGATTATGTTACTGCCCACATCTCCTTATTCCTACCTTGCTTTATTGTATCTCCATCAAACTATCCGCGATTGCACATACCCACATTTTCGAAACCTCGAATGCCCTTACCTCATATTGGATGTTATTTCCCTTATCATCCGTTACCCAAATCAATTGATGCTGCTTCCCATCCGATAAGTATATGCCTTCCTTTTCACCAACTAGAATGGTCTCAATGAGATGATCGTTGATGTCCGGAACATGAATTCTGTTCTTGGTTGTCGTCAAAATATGCAGTTCGAATTCAATGCCTTCTTTCTCGTATACGAACGCAGCCCCCACGGTTTTATTTTTTCTTGAAGCTCTTCTATGCCTTCATGCCATATTTCTTTTTCATAATTAGTTTGATTGCTTATCATTTTATCCGGATTATCGTGAACGATGTATATCGCTTTACCCGTTCCCGGTTTCAATGAGTTAATAATCTGGTCAAAAGGATTGTCTATATTTAGCGTGTCAACTGTAACTTTAGCTAACATCTCACCTTTTTTATTAACGAGCATGATTTCTTCAAGCACCTTTTGCTTCAATCCCGCTGGTGGATAAATATGATTTGCCTTTTCCATCAACATGCGTTTCAACTAG